>JBATOB010000393.1:0-13716 GCA_049290655.1 Chromatiaceae bacterium
CATCCGGCTCACGCCGCCCATCTCAACATAGGTCGTCCGGAACTCATGGTCCGGGGTATGGTTGACTCGAAGGAGATGTCGCCCCTGCTGGAGCGGGCCAGCGCGGTGGCCATTGGTCCTGGCCTCGGTCGGGAATCCTGGGGTATCGGTCTCATCGAGCGGGTGCTGGCGGCGGGCAAGCCCTTGGTGATGGATGCGGATGCCTTGAACTGGCTGGCCGAGGCGCGGGTTCGTCGCGACGATTGGGTGCTGACGCCACACCCCGGCGAGGCGGCGCGGCTGCTGGGCTGTAGCCCCGCCGAGGTCCAGGCGGATCGCTTCTCCGCCCTCCGTCATCTGCAAGACCTTTATGGGGGGACCATCGTCCTCAAGGGCGCGGGGACCCTGGTGCTGGGTCCCTCCCGGCGCCTCCCGGGCGTCTGTTCCCAGGGCAATCCCGGCATGGCCTCCGGGGGGAGCGGGGATGTGCTGACGGGCATGCTTGCCGCCTTGCTGGGGCGGGGTCTCGATCCCGAGGACGCGGCGGCGGCGGCGGTCTGTCTGCATGCGGCGGCGGGCGATAGGGCGGCGGCCGAGGGCGAGCAAGGGCTGCTGGCGACGGACCTGATCGCGGCCATACGTCCCACCCTTAATGCGGCGGTGACGCGGCCATGAAGCTCGCCATCCAGGGCGAGGCCTCCCAGGAGGCCTTGGGCGGTACGCTGGCCCGCCTGCTCCACGCTCCTCTGATTGTCTATTTAGAGGGGGACCTGGGCACGGGCAAGACCACTTTGACCCGCGGCATCCTGCGCGGTCTCGGCCATCGTGGCGCGGTGCGCAGCCCGACCTATACCTTGCTGGAGCCCTACGACCTAGGCCCGCTGCGCCTGTACCACCTGGACCTTTACCGGCTGGGCGATCCCGAGGAACTGGAGTACCTGGGTTTGCGCGATCTTCTGGATCGGGATAGCGTCCTCTTCGTCGAATGGCCGCAAAGGGGTGGCGGCGCCCTGCCACCACCGGACCTGGAGATCCGGCTCGACTATCGCGGCCCAGGTCGGGCCTTGGACCTGATTCCACACAGCCCGATGGGCGCGGAACTGATCATGGCCTTGGCTGCATCTCCTGGATTGCAGGATGAGGCCATCACCCTAACACCTGAATAAGAAATTGGTTTGGTTGGAAAGGGGCGCTGGTGCTATCTTTATGAAAAGCTTCTTCCCCGGGTAATGCTTAATTTTTGGTTTGCGATGTCGAGACTGATTGCCTTTTTCCTGCTCCTGTTGCCCTTGTCTGCCTTGACCGCTCCCGTGGCTATCCAGGGGGCGCGGCTTTGGATCGCGCCCGACCAGACGCAGTTGGTGATCGACGCGGACGCCGCCATTGAGCACAAGATATTCCCGGTCTCGGCGCCGGATCGGCTCATCATCGACATCCCCGAGGGCCGGGTGATCGGCAAGCTGCCGCTGGCGGAGCCCGAGGACCGGCTGGTCAAGGGCGTGCGCAGCGGCGTGCTCGAAAATGGCCAACTGCGGATCGTCATCGATCTCAAGCAGGGGGTGCGTGCCAAGAGCTTTGTCCTGGAGCCCAACGAACGTTATGGGCATCGGCTGGTGGTGGACATGGCGCCCAAGGCCGGCGAGCTTCCGGCGGCTGGGCCCTCCCCGGCCCCTGCCGCCAAGCCCGCCGGCAAGGGTCCGCGCGATCTCATTATCGCCATTGATCCTGGGCATGGTGGCGAGGATCCGGGGGCCATCGGCGTCAATGGCACTCCCGAGAAGGAGATCACCCTTGCCATAGCCCGCAAGTTGGCGAACCTGATCAATCGGGAGACCGGCATGCGCGCCCAGTTGGTCCGCGACGGAGATTATTACCTGGGCCTTTACAAACGCATCGAGTTGGGGCGCCAATACGACGCCGATCTCTTCATCTCCATCCATGCCGATGCCAATCAGCAGGATCAGGGCGCGGCGGGCTCCTCGGTTTTTGTCCTCTCCAAGGACGGGGCCACCAGTAAGCAGGCTAAGTGGCTCGCTGAAAAGGAGAATAATGCGGACCGCATCGGTGGCGTCAATACGGGGGACAAGGCCCCGGACTTGTCCAAAATCCTCTGGGAGATGGCTCAGAGCGGGACCATGGAATTCAGCGACCTGGCTGCCCGGGCGGTGCTGACCAATCTAAATAAGGTCGGTGTCGTACATCACGGCAATGTGCAAAAGGCGGGGTTTGCGGTGCTCAAGGCCCCGGACATCCCTTCCATGTTGGTGGAAACGGCTTTCATCACTAATCCCGAAGAGGAAAAGCGGTTGAATAGCCCGGATTTCCAGGCCCAGCTCGCGGGCGCCATCATGGAGGGGATTAAGGAGTACTTCGCCAACCATCCACCGCCAGGCACCCGCTGGGCCAGCAAGGGTGGCGGTCGTCAGCATGTGATTGGCAAGGGTGACACCCTGGGGCGGATCGCCAAGCAATACGCGGTAAGCGTCTCCTCGCTGCGGAGCCTGAATCGGCTGGAGGACGGCAGTCTGCGGGTTGGCCAGGTGCTGATCATTCCGGAGAGCTAATCCCGCCGGAATGACCGGGCCTGATTCGTCAGAGATCAAGCCGAGAGGGATAGGCTCAAATGCGGTTGCAGGGCCTCCCGCAGGGCCCGGTGCAGCTTGAGATTCCCGCCGATGATGTTGCCGGTCTGGAAATAGCGGTCACCGCCGGCCAGATCGGTGACGGTGCCACCTGCCTCGTTGATCAGCAGGGCGCCCGCGGCCATGTCCCATTCCGCCAGACCCAGTTCCCAGAAGCCATCGGTGCGCCCGCAGGCGACGTAGGCCAGATCCAGGGCCGCCGATCCGGGGCGTCTCAGGCCGGCGGTGTTCAGGATCATGGTGCGGAACATGGCCAGATAGGTATCCAGTTGCCGCTGATCACGGAAGGGGAAGCCGGTGCCAATGAGGGCGCCTTCCAGGCCGAGACGGTTGGCGACCCGGATGCGGCGGTCGTTCATCTGGGCGCCCCCCCCCCGCTCGGCCGTAAACATCTCCTCGCGCAGGGGGTCGTAAACCAGCCCGCATTCCAGGCGTCCCCGATGGCGCAGGGCGATGGAGATGCTAAATTGCGGAAAACCGTGCAGGTAATTGGTGGTGCCGTCGAGGGGATCGATGACCCACTGGAAGTCGCCCTTGCCGTGGGCGCCACTTTCCTCGGCCAGGATGGCGTGGTCCGGGTATTTAGACCTCAGTTCGTGGATGATGGCATCCTCGGCGGCCCGATCGACCTCGCTGACGAAGTCGTTTTGGCTCTTGGCCTGGATATGGAGCTGGTCCACGCGGTCGAGGTAGCGCATCAGGATGCGCCCCGCGGCGCGGGCCGCGCGGATGGCAATAATGAGTGTCGGTTGCATGGCTACGCACGATACCGGAAAGCCCGGTTACATTAAAGCTTGACAATTTAGCGATCTTCTTCTGAAGTTTCACGGTTATGAACATGGACAGCCAACCCCTCTTGGATCGCATTCGTTTCGTGCTGGTCGAGACCACCCATACCGGCAACCTGGGCGCCACCGCCCGCGCCATGAAGACCATGGGCCTGAGACAACTCCACCTGGTGCGCCCCAAGACCCCGCCAGACGCCGAGGCCATGGCCCGCGCCGCCGGCGCCGACGACCTCCTGGCCCATGCCGGCATCCACGCCAGTCTGGCGGATGCCATCGCCGGTTGCCGTCTGGTGATTGGCTCCAGCGCCCGGTTGCGGGCGGTGGAATGGCCCCTGCTCGAACCTCCCGAGTGCGCTCGGCGCTTGCTGGGGGAGGCCCGGGATGGCCCGGTGGCCCTGGTCCTGGGCCGGGAGCGTTCCGGCCTCACCAACGAGGAACTGGCCCTTTGCCACTTCCTGGTGCATATTCCGACCAACCCCGATTTCAGTTCCCTCAATCTGGGAGCGGCGGCCCAGGTCTTTGCCTATGAAATCCGCCAGAGGCATCGCGAGGGGCGAGGCGAGACCCTGCCGAGGGTGGACCGTGACCTGGCCACGGCGGAAGCCCTGGACGGCTTCCACGTCCATTTGTCGCAAACCCTGGTGGAGATTGGCTTCGCCGACCCCGAGCAGTCGGGTAAGCTGAGCCGCCGGCTGCGGCGCCTCTTCCATCGCGCCCGTCCGGACTGGACCGAGATCAATATCTTGCGTGGTATCCTCAGCGCGGCCCAGGGTCGCAAAGATCCCGAGCGCTTTCGGCGCCAGCCCCGGGACGGCGGCACCGCCGGCTGAGGCTGGCCCTGTCCGGCGCCTAACCTAAAGATTGTGTATTAGGAGCTGACCAGTGTTTGCACGGCTCAGAGAGGACGTCGTTTGTATCCTCGACCGCGATCCCGCCGCCCGCAATGCCTTCGAGATCCTGACCACCTATCCCGGCCTCCATGCCGTGATGGCTCATCGCCTCACCCATCGGTTGTGGCGTGCCAACTTCAAGTGGCTGGCGCGCGTCATCTCCAATATGGCGCGGCTCTTTACCGGGGTCGAGATCCATCCGGGGGCCCATATCGGCCGGCGCCTCTTCATCGATCACGGCATGGGGGTGGTGATTGGCGAGACGGCGGTCATTGGCGATGACTGCACTCTCTATCATGGCGTCACCCTGGGTGGCACCAGTTGGGAAAAGGGCAAGCGCCATCCCACCCTGGGCAATGACGTGGTGGTTGGCGCGGGCGCCAAGGTGCTGGGCCCCATCGAGATTGGCGCGGGTGCTCGCATCGGTTCCAATGCCGTGGTGAACAAGTCGGTCAAACCCGGCGGCACCGTGGTCGGTGTCCCCGGCCGCCTCGTGGAACGCCCCACCGGCGCGGAGGCGGAACGTCGCGCCAACACGGCCAAGCGGATCGGCTTTGATGCCTATGGCGCCACCCGCGACACCCCAGATCCGGTAGCCCATGCCGTGAATTGCATGCTTGATCACATCCACCTCATGGACAAGCGACTGGAGGCCATGGCCGCCGCCCTGGAACGCCAGGGCATTACGGACCATTTTAGCCGCCTACCCGACCTGGATGTCCGCGAGATCGACTCCACCGCCGATGATGGCGATTCGGACAAGGACCCCGGGTCTCCCGGGTCAACCCCGGGTTCCTAGCAGCCCGTCTGTTCAGGGTTCCGAGGCCGGGATGAGGGCCCCGGCGAGAGGCCTGGCCGCCCCCTATTCATCCGGCTGGCGGCCTCTAATATTCGGCGCTATCCTGCGTGGCCTTGCCAAAGTGCGGGCTAGTCCCCACCTTCGCCTTAACAATACTTGACCGAATTACTTGGTTATTGTAGGCTGCTTACCAAGATGAATGACCAGGAGTGGCAAAGGCCGTGAGACTGACTACCAAGGGACGTTACGCGGTGACCGCCATGCTGGATCTGGCGATACACGCGGGAGAAAAACCGACTATTCTCGCGGATATAGCCCACCGCCAGGGGATATCGCTATCCTATCTGGAGCAACTCTTTGCTCCCTTGCGCAAGCAGGCCCTGGTGGTCAGCATGCGGGGCCCCGGTGGGGGCTACAAGCTGGCGCGCGACGCCGCCACCATCTTTGTCGGAGAGGTCATCGAGGCGGTGGACGAACAGTTGGACGCCACCCGCTGCGGTGGGGAGCGCGACTGCCAGTCCAAGGGTGTCTGTTTGACCCACTCCCTCTGGCAGGAACTGAGCGACCATATTCGGGGTTACCTCCAGGGTGTTAGTCTCCAGGATCTGGTCGAGCGCAAACAGGTGCAAAAAATGATCGAGCATCGGCGTGGCACCGCCACGACCTTGGAGCGGAGGGTCCTGCCCCCCGTGCGTGGCGGAGCCTCGCGGATGGCCGCGGGTATCTAAGGGTACTACTGGAAACGGAGCAAGAGATGAAATTACCCATTTACATGGACTACTCGGCCACCAGCCCAGTGGATCCCCGCGTGGCCGAGAAGATGTGTGCTTGCCTGACCATGGACGGCAATTTTGGTAATGCCGCATCGCGATCCCACGCCTTCGGCTGGGCGGCCGAGGCTGCTATCGACCAGGCGCGCCGCGAAGTCGCGGCCCTGGTCAACGCCGATCCCAAGGAGATCGTCTGGACTTCCGGGGCGACCGAGTCCGATAACCTGGCCATCAAGGGCGTGGCTACCTTCTACCAAAAACGGGGACGGCACATCGTTACCTGTAAGACCGAGCATAAGGCGGTCCTGGATACCTGCCGCCAGTTGGAGCGCGAGGGCTTCGAGGTCACCTATCTGGACCCCGAGCCCAACGGTCTCATTGATCTGGCCAAGCTGGAGGACGCCCTGCGCGGCGACACTATCCTGGTCTCCCTGATGCACGTCAATAACGAGATTGGTGTCATTCAGGACATCCAGGCTATTGGCGAGATGACGCGGGAACGCAACATCCTCTTCCACGTGGATGCCGCCCAAAGTACCGGCCGGGTGCCTATCGATCTGGAAAACACCAAGGTCGATCTGATGTCCTTCTCCGCCCATAAGACCTACGGTCCTAAGGGTATCGGCGCCCTCTATGTGCGACGCAAGCCCCGGGTGCGCCTGGAGGCCCAGATGCACGGCGGTGGTCACGAGCGCGGCATGCGCTCCGGTACCCTGGCAACCCATCAGATCGTGGGTATGGGCGAGGCCTTCCGCCTGGCGCGTCTGGAGATGGCCACCGAGAACGAGCGGGTGTTGGGGCTGCGCCGCCGCCTCTGGGATGGTGTACGCGATCTGGAGCAGGTTTACCTCAATGGTGATGAAGAATGTCGGGTGGCCGGCAATTTGAATGTCAGTTTCGCCTACGTCGAGGGTGAATCCCTCATCATGGCCCTCAAGGATCTGGCGGTCTCCTCCGGTTCCGCCTGTACCTCCGCCAGCCTGGAGCCCAGCTATGTGCTGCGCGCCCTGGGCCGCGAGGACGAACTGGCCCACAGCTCCATTCGCTTTTCCTTGGGGCGGTTTTCCACCCAGGAGGAGGTGGACTACGCCATCACCAAGATCCGGGATCAGGTCACCCGGTTGCGGTCGCTCTCGCCCCTGTGGGACATGTACCGGGACGGCATCGACCTGAGTTCGGTGCAGTGGGCGGCGCATTGAGGACTACCCAATTTGCGGCGTACGGGGAGTTCCCCCGGCCGCCGCTCCCTAGAGAGGTGAATTGAAATGGCATACAGCGAGAAGGTTCTGGATCACTACGAAAACCCGCGCAACGTGGGCAATCTGGATACGACCGATCCGAGCGTTGGCACCGGCATGGTGGGCGCCCCCGCCTGTGGGGATGTGATGCGTCTGCAGATCAAGGTCAACGACGCCGGGGTCATCGAGGATGCCCGCTTTAAGACCTATGGTTGCGGTTCCGCGATTGCCTCCAGCAGCCTCTTGACCGAGTGGGTCAAGGGTAAGACCCTGGCCGAGGCCCTGGAGATCAAAAACCAGCAGATCGCCGATGAACTGGCCCTGCCGCCGGTCAAGGTCCATTGTTCGGTGCTGGCGGAGGATGCCATCAAGGCCGCGATTCACGATTTCGAGCAGAAGCGGGTCTGATGGGTTTAACGGCAAGGCCAAGGGTTGGGTTGGCAACCCCAACTCCACCCCGGGCTAATTTTTGCAGTGTCTCCGTGGAAGCATGGCGGGCGGGAGAATAACAGACATGGGTATTTCTATGACGGCGGCCGCCGCCAATCACGTGCGCGGCTACCTGGAAAATCGCGGTAAGGGCGTTGGCGTTCGCCTGGGGGTGCGTACCTCGGGTTGCTCTGGCATGGCCTATGTACTCGAATTCGCGGATGAGCTGGAGCCCGAGGACCAGGTCTTCGAGTCCCAGGGCGTTAAGGTGATCGTGGATGCCAAAAGCCTGCTCTATCTGGATGGCACCGAACTCGATTACACCCGGGAAGGGCTGAACGAGGGTTTTAAATTTAACAACCCGAACGTCAAGGACGCCTGTGGTTGCGGCGAAAGCTTTAACATCTGAGTCTGGATGCCCAGATGCTCGACTTCCACCAAAACCACTTCAGGCTGTTTGGCTTGCCCGAGCATTTCGCGCTGGACCTGGATGAGTTGTCCGAGCGTTACCTGCGGCTACGCCAGACCGTCCACCCGGATCTTTACGCCACGGCGGGGGAGCGGGAAAAACGCCTCTCCCTCCAGGCCTCCACCCTGGTCAACGAGGCTTATCAGACCCTCAAGGATCCCCTGGCACGGGCACGCTATCTCCTGACCCTGCTCACGGGCGGCCAGGGAGATGACCAGGAAACGACCAAGGATATGGCCTTTCTCATGGAGCAGATGGAATTACGCGAGGCCCTGGCCGAGGCCCGCGAGGCGCCTGATCCCTTCGCGGGCGTCGCGGCGGTGCGGGATCGGCTCTCACGTCAGTCCCGCCATCTGATCGCCCAACTGGCGGCATCCCTGGAGCATTCCTCGGGCCTGGACCAGGAGGTATCGCGGGAACTGATCCGCAAGCTCCAGTTCGTGCGCAAATGCGAGGCCGAGGCCGATGCCCTCGAAGCCGAACTCGACGAGGCCCTCTGATACAGCCTTAACCTTTTGTCCCTTGCCTCTTGACCGAGAGAACCCATGGCATTGCTTCAGATCGCGGAGCCGGGCCGCTCCGTCGCCCCTCACCAGCACCGGCTTGCCGCCGGGATTGACCTGGGGACTACCAACTCCCTGATCGCCACCGTGCGTAGCGGCCGGCCCGAGACCCTGCCGGATCGGGAGGGACGCCATCTGCTGCCCTCGGTGGTGCGCTATGCCGAGGAGGGTCTGGTCGTGGGTCACGCCGCCAAGGCGGCGGCGGCCGATGACCCCCTCAACACCCTGGCCTCCGCCAAGCGTCTCATCGGTCGTGGCATTGGAGAGGTCCGTGGCCTGGGCACCCGCTTGCCTTATGAGTTCGTGCGCACCGATACGGCGGTGCCGCGCATCCGCACCCGCGCCGGGGATATCAGCCCGGTGGAGGTCTCCGCCGAGATCCTCCGGGCCCTGGCCCAACGCGCCGAGGCCGCCCTGGGCGGTGATCTCGCCGGGGTCGTCATTACGGTCCCCGCCTATTTCGACGAGCCCCAACGCCAGGCCACCAAGGACGCCGCCCGTCTGGCTGGACTCAAGGTGCTACGCCTGCTCAACGAGCCCACGGCGGCGGCGGTTGCCTATGGCCTGGACCGGGAGGCGGACGGGATTCACGCCGTCTTTGATTTGGGCGGTGGGACCTTCGATATCTCCATCCTGCGCTTGCGCCGAGGCGTTTTCGAGGTCCTGGCTACCGGCGGCGACTCCGCCCTGGGTGGCGATGACATGGACCTGCTCCTGGCGGAGTGGATCATGGCCCAGGCGGGGATTGGCGATGAAGCCGATCACCGGATCCTGCGCGGCCTCATGCGCGACGCCTGCGACACCAAGGAACGCTTGACGGACCAGGGCAAGGCCCCCCTGCGTATCGCCCTACCCGATGCCCAACACTGGGAAGGGGAGATCGGCCGGGACACTTTCGATGACCTCATCGACCCCCTGATCTCCCGCGCCATCGCCGCCTGCCGCCGCGCCCTGCGCGACGCTGGACTCAAGGTCGAGGAGGTCAAGGACGTGGTCATGGTGGGGGGCGCCACCCGCGTGCCTCGGGTGCGCGCGCGGGTAGGGCACTTCTTTGGCATGGCCCCCTTGGTGGACCTGGACCCGGATCGGGTCGTCGCCTTAGGCGCCGCCCTCCAGGCCGATGTCCTGGCGGGAAACAAGCCCGATAGCGACATGCTGCTGCTGGACGTCATCCCCCTGTCCCTGGGGCTGGAGACCATGGGCGGCCTGGTCGAGCGCATCGTGCCGCGCAATACCCCCATCCCGGTGGCGCGCGCCCAGGAATTCACCACCTTCAAGGATGGTCAGACGGCCATGGCCTTGCATATCCTGCAGGGCGAGCGGGATCTGGTTGCCCATTGCCGCTCCCTGGCTCGTTTCGAGCTACGTGGTATCCCCCCCATGGTGGCCGGCGCCGCCCGGATCCGGGTTACCTTCGAGGTCGATGCCGATGGCCTGCTCAATGTCTCGGCGGTGGAACAGACCAGCGGTGTTCAAGCCCGGGTGGAAGTCAAGCCCTCACATGGCTTGACCGATGGCGAGATCGAGTCCATGTTGCGCGAATCCTTGACCCATTCCCGCGAGGACATGGAGACCCGGCGCGTGAGCGAACAGCGCGTGGAGGCCCAGCGTACCGTTGAAGCCTTGCATGCCGCCCTCATCAAGGACGGCGAGGCCCTGCTGTCGGCGCGGGAACGGGCACGCATCGACAAGGCCCTCGCTGAACTGGAACTAAGGCTTGACGACGAGGATGAGAAAATCCTCAAGGCGGCCATGGAGAGCCTGGATCGCACCTGCGGTTTCTATGTGGAGCGGCGCATGAATCGGGGCATTCAACGCGCTATGGCCGGACATAAGGTCGAGGAGTTCCAATCATGACCAAGCTGATTTTCCTGCCCCATGAGGAGATTTGTCCCGAGGGGGCCATTATCGAGTCCGCGCCTGGCGTCAGCATTTGCGACGCCGCCCTGGCCGGTGGCATCGATATCGAGCATGCCTGCGAAAAGTCCTGCGCCTGCACCACCTGTCATGTCATCATTCGCGAGGGTTTTGATTCCCTGCCAGAGGCCGACGAGGTCGAGGAGGATTTGCTCGACAAGGCCTGGGGTCTGGAGCCTGAGTCGCGCCTAAGCTGCCAGGCCAAGGTCGGGGATGAGGATCTCGTCATCGAGATACCCAAGTACACCATCAATATGGTGTCGGAACATCATTAGCCGGAGCTGGCGGCATTTGACCCTCGGCGGTGGCCCGGGGGCAGCATGTAATCTTGGGCGGCATTGATCCTCATCCGCCTCGGTGAAGATTAGCCAGCTTGGTTCCTTAAACCTAGGAGACGCCATGGCCCTTAAGTGGACGGACACCCTGGACATCGCCATTGCCTTGGACGAAACCCACCCGGACGCCGACCCGCGCCGGGTTAATTTCGTCGATCTGCGCAACTGGGTGCAGGCCCTGCCGGATTTTGAAGACGATCCCGCCCATACCGGCGAGAAGATTCTTGAGGCCATCCAAATGGCCTGGCTGGAAGAGCGGGAAGAATAATCCCGCGCCGGTTGGCGCGGGTCGCATACCCGAGATCAGCATTGCTCCCAGGGTAGGCCCCGGTGACGCCAGCCCCCGACGGTGCCCCGGTGATGGTGCTCGTCCAGGTCACCCTCGAAACCTTCATCAATGTGGAAGACGTTGCGGACGCCGGAGGCGATCAGGGTCTTGCCGGCCTCGTGTGAGCGCTTGCCGCTGCGGCAGATGAGAATAACCGGGGTGCAGGGATTGTCCTCGGAGCAGACGGCGCCGCCGAGCAGTAGTTTGCGGATCTCGGTCTCGAAATGGGGGTTGATGGTCCATTCGGGCTCGTCGATCCAGGCGACGTGAACGGCCCCCGTGGGGTGGCCGACGAAGAGGTATTCCATGGTGGAGCGGATATCCACCAGTAGGGCGGTCGGATTCTCCTGGAGCATTTGCCAGGCCTGCTGGGGAGTCAATTCCTTGGGATGCTGCGGTTCGGTCATGGCGTCGGTTCCTTTGGTGCTGGGTCTGTTTTCGGTTATCTTTCCGGTCTAGGGTGCGTGTCGGGGGCGATTGTAGCCCCGGATCGCGGAGTTGCCGTCCCTTTTCTGGCCTGCTTAGATGATTGATGCTGAATTCAAGGAATCCAACCCACGGGACCGGGCTGCGAGGTCTGGCCTGACCGCCCCTGCCAGAGCGGGGCGGCCGACCTCGCCCGTCTGGAAGGAATGGCTCCTTGAGGGTGTGGCGCGCGGTATGGCCCTGTTGCCCTTCGGCGCGGCCCAGGCCCTGGGTTGGCTGACCGGCATCCTGATGGTGCTGATCCCTAATAAACAGCGCCGCAACGCCCTCGTTAACCTGCGTCTCTGCAGGCTGGATTGGAGTGAGGCGGAGGCCCGGCGCTTCCGGAATCGTTCCCTCCGCGAGGAGTCGAAGACCTTCATCGAGATCGCCTATCTCCTGCTGCGCCCCGTGCCCCGCGTCCTGGCCCTGATCCGGGAGACTCATGGCCTTGAACGGCTGGAGCGCGACCAGGGCCGGGGTTTGATCGTCCTCTCGCCTCACCTGGGGGCCTGGGAGATGGCGGGGCTCTATCTCTCCACCCGCGGTCCCACCACCACCCTCTACAAGCCCCAGCCGCTGGGAGACGTCCTGGTGCGTCAGGCGCGGGCGCGGGGCGGGGCCGAGCTCGTGCCCACGGATAATGCCGGGATTCGGCGTCTGCTCCAGGCCCTCAGGCGCGGGGAATATCTGGGGATATTGCCGGATCAGGAGCCGAAGGCGGAAAAAGGCTCGGCCTTCGCGCCATTTTTCGGCGTGCCGGCCCTGACCATGCTGTTGGTCAATCGGCTAACGCGCAAGACGGGGGCGCCCGTGGTCTTTCTCTTCGCGCGCCGTTTACCTTGGGGAAGGGGCTTCGCCCTGCATTGCCTGCCGGCGCCGGATGGGGTGGATGCGGAGGATGACGAAACGGCGGCCAGGGCCCTCAATCGGGGGGTGGAGGCCTGTGTAGCTATTTGCCCCGAGCAGTACATCTGGTCCTACAAACGCTTTCGGACGCGTCCGGATGGTGGCCCACATCCCTACCACGGGCCCTGCTGACCGGCCGCAAGGCAAAAGGGGCGAGGGGTATGGCGGGACTCGGTCCACCCCCTCGCCATTTCAAGTCACCACCTATTCGATCTCGGCGGTCTCGCTCTCGGTCGCGCCCTTGTTGTCGGTCCAGGAGATCTCGAGCTTCTCACCCTTGGCCGCGCCGGTGAATTTGAAGGACAGATAGGGATTCTTGGAAACACCGCCACTCCAGAGGGCGGTGAGGACGGTACGATCGCCCACCTTGGCGACGACGTTCTGGATGAAATGGGCCGGGATAACGGCACCCGACTCCTTATCCTTGCCCATGCCGTTTTCCATGGGGTGGGTCATGAGGGCCTTGACCTCGACCACATCGCCCTTGATCTTGGCTTTGATCTTCATCTGGGATGCCATGCTCTGCTACCTCGCAATCATATTCGTTGTGGGTGATCCGGCCATGAGCCGGTATCAGCAACCGCCGACGGTGACCTTGACTTCCTTGGAAGCGCTATAGACCTTGTCGCCGGCCTTGACTAGGGCGATGAGGTTCGCGGTCTTGCCCATCTTGATGCGGGTGGAGATGAAGGGCAGGGCGCCCTTGCCCAACTCGAAGGAGGCGACCAGAGGCATCATGTTGCCAGAGGCGATCAAGGTGATGGAGGTGGTGCCCTCCAGGGTCGTTTCGACCGTGACCGGGACTACGGCGCCATTCTCGGCGATATCCGGGGCCTTGAGGTCGATTTTGTCGCTGGGTTCATGAGCGGCGCCTCCGAGGAGGCCCTTGAGGGCATCGTCCACATTCTGGGCGCTGAAGGCAGCCTCGGGCCAGGCGGCCAGCACCAGACGGGGAGTCAGCAGGCCGGCCCCGATTGCCGCGCCGACGGCGCCGGCGGCCAGGGAGCTTTTGAGCAGAATTCTGCGTTTTGCGTCGATCATGAAAGTCTCCTGTCGAGCATTGTCATGAGGTTGATGTCCCGGATACCGACGAGGTATCCGGTTGACGAAAGCCCCGGCGCAATGGGGCGCCGGGGCGGGGAGCTGGTCGCGGCGGCTGGCCGCGTCCGAAGACTGGATCACGGGCTAGATTACC
>JBATOB010000394.1:0-2002 GCA_049290655.1 Chromatiaceae bacterium
GCACGGAGCGTTCGGCCGCGTCCACCTCCTCGAAGCTCAGGCCCAGGCGCTGGAACAGGTCCAGGTCGCGATCCGCCCCGGCGTTGGGGGTCGTCAGCAGGCGTTCACCATAGAAGATAGAGTTGGCCCCGGCCAGGAAACAGAGGGCCTGCAGTTCATCGCTCATGTCGGAGCGGCCGGCGGACAGGCGCACCTGGGAGGCCGGCATCAGCAGGCGGGCCACGGCGAGGGCGCGCACGAACTCCAGGGGGTCGAGCCGCGCCGTGCCATACAGGGGCGTGCCCTCCACCTGGACAAGCAGGTTGATGGGCACGGATTCCGGATGTTGGGGCAGATTGGCCAGTTGCCGCAGCAGGGAGGCGCGATCCCGCCGCGACTCGCCCAGGCCCAGGATGCCGCCACTGCACACCTTGATGCCCGCGTCCTGGACCCGGGCCAGGGTGTCGAGCCGGTCCTGGTAAGTGCGGCTGGTGACGACCTGGCCGTAGAACTCGGGGGAGGTATCCAGGTTATGGTTGTAGTAGTCCAGGCCGGCGGCCTTGAGGCGCAGGGTCTGGGCGCCCGTCAGCATGCCCAGGGTAACGCAGGTCTCCAGGCCCAGGTCGTGGACCGCCGCGATCATCGCCGTCACCCGGTCTAGGTTTTTATCCGAGGGGTTGCGCCAGGCCGCGCCCATGCAGAAACGGGTCGCGCCCCGCTCCTTGGCGGCGGCGGCGGCGGCCGTCACCTCCGCTAGCGGCATGAGGCGCTCGGGCTCCAGGTCCGTGCCATGGCTGGCGCTCTGGGCACAATAGCCGCAGTCCTCCGGGCAGGCCCCGGTCTTGATGCTGAGGAGGGTGCTGACCTGAACCTGGTTGGGGTCGAAATGCCCACGATGGGCCAACTGGGCGCGAAAGATCAGGTCCATGAAGGGCTGGTCGAACAGGGCCAGAACCTCGTCGAGGGACCAGTCGTGGCGGAGCTCGGGGGGGCAGGGAGGATTGGACATGAGGATTTTCCGGGGTCGATGGCGTCTGGGTTCGGGCCGCAAGGGACCGAATCTTAACCCGCTCCCGGGAGCTGTCAACCCTGATGAGGTAACTGAGTTTACGGATCAGGACCTGTGATTTCCATGCTGACATGGCGAGGTCGAGAAGTCCCCCACCCACCACCTAGCCCGTCACCATGGCAGGCGCTCACCGTTGTAGGCTACGAAAGTGCCGGTGTCCGCGGGGTTAAGTTGATTTAGAGCTTGTAGCATCTCATGCACAGCCAGCATGGCTGGACGGCCAATTTGTTTACCTTTGAAGGGGTTGGGTAAACCGGTGGTGACGGTACCGGGGTGCAGGCTGACCAGCACCACTTGCGGGTTACCGCGTTTGACCTCGATGGCGGCGGTCTTCAATAGCATGTTAAGTGCCGCTTTGGAGGCGCGGTAGCTGTACCAACCGCCCAGGCGGTTGTCTTCGATGCTGCCAACCTTGGCCGAAATCAATGCCAGCACGCCGCGCTGGCGGTCCAGCAGGGCGCTGAAGTGGCGCAGCACCAGAGCGGGCCCGAAGGTGTTGACGCGAAAAGTGGCTTCCAGTTGGGCGTAGCTTAGGTCACCCCGTTTTTTCTCTGGCATGAAATCCGCCGTGTGCAGCACACTGGCGGCGTTGATGATGAGGTGAAATTTGCCCGTGGCGTGCAACTGTTCAGCAGCCGCGCCGATGCTGGCCTCATCGTCAAAGTTCAGGTGCGGCTCGGACTGGCGGTGCAGCCCCACCACCTGCGCGCAGCGTGGGTTGGCTTGCAGGGCTTGCACAAAAGCCTGGCCAATACCACCCGAGGCGCCAAGAATCAAAGCGCGAAAACCGTCTGGGAATCTGTTCATGGTGTGGTTGCCAAGGGCTTAGAGACTGCCTTGAAACTCACCCTTTTAAAACAGTTGGTTACAGGATGGCGCACTGCAAGTTACTGGTACTCGATGCAGCTAAAAAATATATAATCGATATTTTTCGATAACTTAAGTATTTAGACA
>JBATOB010000395.1:0-1563 GCA_049290655.1 Chromatiaceae bacterium
CCACGGTCCCGGCGGGTCGTCTTGCGCTTGGCGTCATACTCGGCTTGGGCGCAGGCGATCTGCTGAGGCATGGAGCTAGTGCGTGGTCGGAGAGAAGCGGGTAATGATTATATTACATGCAATCAATGTGGTTTGAATAAACTCAGTGTCTCCCTAACCGCCGAGGGAGGCTAGCACCTCTTTTGCGGCCGCCAGGGTGGTGTCGATGTCCGCCTCGCTGTGCGCGGCGGAGACGAAGCCGGCCTCGAAGGCGGAGGGGGCCAGGTACTGACCCCGGGCCAACATGGCGTGGAAGAAGGCCCTGAAGCGTGCCATATCGCAGGCCGTGGCCCCAGCGTAATCCGTCACCTGGTCCGCCTCGGTGAAGAAGATACCGAACATGCCGCCGACCTGGTTGGTGGTCAGGGGGATGCCGGCGTCCAGGGCTGCCTGCCGCAAACCCCTCGTCAGCCGCTGGGTCTTGACTCCTAGGTCCTCGTAAAAGCCGGGGGCGGAAATGAGTTCCAGGGTCTTGAGACCCGCGGTCATGGCGATCGGGTTGCCGGACAGGGTGCCGGCCTGATACACGGGCCCCAGTGGAGAAATTTTCTCCATCACCTCGCGCCGGCCGCCGAAGGCGCCCACCGGCATGCCGCCGCCGATGATCTTACCCAGGGTGGTCAGGTCGGGGGTTACGCCATAGAGGGCCTGGGCACCGCCCAAGGCGACCCGGAAGCCCGTCATCACCTCGTCGAAGATAAGTAGGGCGCCATAGGCGTCGCAAATTCCCCTGAGTCCTTCCAGGAAGCCAGGGACCGGAGGGATGCAGTTCATGTTGCCGGCCACCGGCTCGACGATGATGCAGGCGATGTCGTCGCTGCGACGGGCGAAGACCTCGCGTACCTGGTCGAGGTCGTTATAGCCCAGGGTCAGGGTGAGCTCCGCCAGGGCGGCGGGGACGCCAGGGGAGCTGGGCTCGCCCAGGGTGAGGGCGCCGGAACCGGCCTTGACCAGCAGGGAGTCCGCGTGGCCGTGATAGCCGCCCTCGAACTTGACCAGCCGGTCGCGGCCGGTGAAGCCGCGTGCCAGGCGGATGGCGCTCATGGTGGCCTCGGTGCCGGAGCTGACCATGCGCACCAGGTCCATGGAGGGCACCAGTTCGCAGACCCTGTCGGCCATGCGCGTCTCGAGCTCGGTGGGGGCGCCGAAGGAGAGACCAGACTGGATGCGTTCGCCGACGGCGGCGATGACCTCGGGGTGGGCGTGGCCCAGGATCATGGGGCCCCAGGAGCCGACGTAGTCGATGTAGCGTTGGCCATCGGCGTCAAAGAGGTAGGGGCCGCTGGCGCGCTCGAAGAAGACCGGGTCACCGCCGACGCTGCGGAAGGCGCGCACCGGCGAGTTGACGCCGCCGGGTATGTGGCGCTGGGCCGCGGCGAAGAGGTCGTGGGATCGGGACATGGCGGGGTCTCCTGGTCAAGGGGCGGGCCGGGAAAAAGGTTCGGCGCAGGTGCGCGGGCGCCCGGCCGTGATCTAAGGCTCGGCATTTTCGGGGGATAAGGCGCCGATGGCAACCAGCGGCAG
>JBATOB010000396.1:0-2332 GCA_049290655.1 Chromatiaceae bacterium
GGCCTCGCACACTCCCTGGCGGCACCATCGGGAGCAACGCTTAAATACGCGGTGCCACGGGCCATGCTCGGGCGGCCGCAAGCGCCATGGCACGCCGGATCGTAAGCTCCTATGATCATGGTTACGCATGATTAAACGGAATGAGGTACTAGGTATGGACCGAGATCCTCAAGCCTCATTGCCTCGCCGCTTGGGGATACTTGCACATAACCAAACCATGATCGCATCAGCCGTCCTTGAGTTCCTGGTCCACGATGGCCGCCACCACCAGGTCGCCCCAGACGTTGATGGCGGTGATGGGATAGTCGAAGAAGCGATCCACCACCAGGTACAGAGCCAGGTAGGTCGGGGGCAGGCCGAGTAGGTCGAGCATGAAGGCCATCATGGCGATACCGCCCCCGGGGATGCCGGCGGTGCCGGCGGAGGAGGCCATGGTCAGCAAGACAATGAAGACCGTCTGCCAGGGACTCAGATCGGCGCCAGCCAATTGCGACATGAAGATCAGCAGGATGGCTTGGTAGAGGGCCGAGCCGTGCATGTTCAGCGTGGCCCCCAGGGGCAGGGTCAGGCTGGTGACCCGCTCGCTGACTCCGAAGGCCTCCAGGGCACGCTTGGAGACCGGGTAGGTGGCACTGCTGGATGCCGTTGACAGCGCGGTGAGCAGGGGCTCCCGGCAGGCCGCCACCAGCGACCAGGGGGGGCGCCGGGTGCGGGCGTGATAGAGGGCGGGCATGACTACCGCGCCGTGCAGGATGGCGGCCAGGACCACGGCCCAGACAAAGGCGCGGAGCTGGAAGGCCCCGGCCCAGTCCATGGTGGCGAGGCTGGCATAGACCAGCCCGAAAATACCGAGGGGCGCGAGGGCCAGAACCCCGTTCAGGCTCTGCATCAGCAGGGCGTCCAGGGCCTGGGCACCGCCGACCAGGGTGATCCTGTGGTGCTTGGAGATGCGTCGGGAGGAGGCGGCGGCGATCACGGCGACGAAGACGATGTGCAGGACGTTGCCCTCCGCAAGGGAGGCGAAGAGGTTGCTGGGAATGAAGTTGTCGATCAGCCGGTCCAGGCTGAAGCTGGACGCGGCTGGGTTAGCCTGCTCCAGGTTTAGTAGCCCAGCGGGGACGTCACGGGAAAGGACCAGGCCGAGCAGTATCCCGATGAGGGCGGCCACGGCGGAGGTGGCGAGGTAATAAAGGAAGGTGCGGCCGCCAATGCGCCGGAGATTGTCCCCGCTGGCCAGGGAGGCGTAGATGGAGACCAGGATCAGAGGCAGGATCAGGAGCTTGAGGACGGAGATAAAGATCTGCCCGAGCCAGGCGACATAGGCTCCCCCGGCCGGGAAGAACAGGGCCAGGGCGATGCCCAGCAGAAGCCCACCGGGGATGGAGTAGAGGTGGCGAAGGGGCATGGCAGGTCCTGGGATGCTGTAGGTCGGGCTTCAGCCCGAACGGGGCGATCGTGGCTCGTCCGGGGGCCAGCGTGGGGCTAAAGCCCGACCTACCAGCCGAGGCGCCGCCGGTTGCGGCCCACTTCGTCCTGGTCGCTATAGTAGGACTTGTGGCCACCGCGGTCGATGTAGCGCTCGTGGCCCTTGCCGGCGATCAGGGCCACCCAGGGCTCATCCGCGGGGCGACTGGCCAGCAGGTCGCAGAGGCGGGCGATGGCCTCCGGGCGATCCACCACCACCTCCGGGGCAGGGCCCGGTATGCCGGTCAGGATGTCCGCGATGATCCGCTCGGGGTCCTCGGTGCGGGGGTTGTCCGAGGTCACGATGAGGTGATCGGAGTGGCGCGCCACCGCGGCACCCATGAGGGGGCGCTTGCCGTGATCGCGATCCCCACCGCAGCCGAACAGGGTCGCGACCCTGGCGCCGGGGAAGGTGGCGCGGATGGCGGCGAGGATGGTATCCAGGGCGTCCGGCGTATGGGCGAAGTCAATGACCAGGGTCCGGTTGCCGATCGAGTGGCACTCGAAGCGCCCGTCCACCGGATGCAAATCCCGCCAGTAGGGGCGCCCCCCAGGGCCCAGGACGCCATCCGCCAGGGCCGCGGCTAGGGCATAGTTGGCCCGGTTGTGCTCCAGGGCCAGGAAGGGCTTGGCGGCGATGGCCTCCGGACCCAGGGCGGCCGGGGCCAGGACCTCGATCAGGACCCGCGGCTCGCCCGGCCCGCGCAGGCGGTTGGCAACCTCGGGGCTGGAGCAGAAGAGGCATCCCCCCTCCTGGATCAGGTCGAGGATGCGGGCCTTGGCGGCAAAGTAAGACGCCTCGTCGCCATGATAGTCCAGATGATCCTGGGTGAAGTTGGTCCAGCCGGCGTTCCGCAAGGGGATGCCC
>JBATOB010000397.1:0-5743 GCA_049290655.1 Chromatiaceae bacterium
GGCCAGATCGCCCCGCAGGGCTGCAAAGTCGCCCTTGAAGGCCGCGCCCTTGTCCTGTTGGGCGATGAGGGTCGCGGCGGCATCCATCTCACCCTGGGCCATGAGCAACCGCGCCAGGCGCAGGGCGGCGACCCGGGCCAGACCCTGATCGGGGGCCTTAGCCATGGCCTGCTCCAGGGCCTTGCGGGCCGCCGCGGGCTGTTTCGCATCCATCTCCACCCGGGCCAGCATCAGGTTGGCCAGGGCGCCATAGGTGGATTCCCCATGCTTCTCCAGCAGGAGGGCGGCCTGGGTCCGGGCGGCCTCGGGGTTACCCGTCTCGACGGTGGCGACGAGTTGCTCGAAGGCCGAGGAGGCCTGCTGGGCCATGTCCTCCTGGTGATCCACCCAAGCCCGCCAGCCAAAGACGGCCGCCAGGCCAAGGGCCAGGCCACCAACCACCGAGATCCCATTCTCCTTCCACCAGCCCTTAATGGCCTCAACTTTTTCTTCGTCGGTTTCGTAGGCGTTCAATCCGCTTACCTCATTGATGAACTTAAAACAATCGATTTGTCATCGGCTCGATCCTGGTCAGGGGCGCTCACCCCGGCCAGCCGATCCGGAGAAGAAGATGCCCCGCGATCAGCAGGGTGTATCAGCGCCTCCCCGCCAACAGGAAGGGTCCCAGCTCCTCGTAGCTCAGGTCGCGCTGCTCACCTTCCTCGCGCAGGGGCTTGACGCCGAGGACGCCACGCTCCAGTTCGCCCTCGCCCAGGACCAGGGCGTAGCGGGCGCCGCTGCGGTCCGCCTTCTTGAACTGGCTTTTGAAGCTGCCGCCGCCGCAGTGACATTGCAAGCGGAGGCCGGGAGCGGCGTCGCGCAGGCGCTCCCCCAAGGCCGGGGCGGCGCCTTGGGCAGCCGCGCCGACGGCGACCAGATAGGCGTCGAGGGCGTTGGGATCGGCGGTTGCCTCCCCGGCAATCAGCCGGGACTCCATGAGGGACACCAATCGCTCCAGCCCCATGGCGAAGCCCACCGCCGGGGTCGGGCGGCCACCGAGCTGGGCCACCAGGCCGTCGTAGCGTCCACCGGCGCAGACCGTGCCCTGGGCGCCCAGGTCATCGGTGATCCACTCGAAGACGGTGCGGTTATAGTAATCCAGACCGCGCACCAGGCGCGGATTGACCTGATAGGGGATGCCAGCGGCGGCGAGCCCGGCGCAAAAGTGCTCGAAGTGAAGCCGGGACGCCTCCCCGAGATGATCGAGGATGACAGGGGCGCCAGCGATGACGGCGCTCAGGTCCGGATTCTTGGAATCCAGCACCCGCAGGGGATTGGTCTCCAGGCGGCGCAGACTGTCCTCGTCCAGGTCCTCGGCGTAGGCCCGCAGGTAGGAGACCAACTCGGCGCGATAGGCGGCCCGCTCCTCGCCCTCGCCCAGACTATTGATCTCCAGGCGCAACCCGTCCAGGCCCAGGGTCCGCCAGATGCGGTGGGTCAGGAAGAGGACCTCCTGATCGATGTCCGGCCCCTCCAGGCCGAAGACCTCGACGCCGATCTGGTGGAACTGGCGATAGCGACCCTTCTGGGGCCGCTCGTGGCGGAACATGGGGCCGCGATACCAGAGGCGGCGCGGCTGGTCGAGGAGGCCATTCTCGATGGCGGCGCGCACGCAACTCGCCGTGCCCTCGGGGCGCAGGCTGAGGCTGTCGCCATTGCGGTCCGGAAAGGAGTACATCTCCTTTTCGACGATGTCCGTGACCTCGCCGATGGAGCGCTTGAACAGCTCTGTCACCTCCACCAGGGGGGTGCGGATCTCGCTGTAGCCATAGGATTCCAGCACCTGGCGGGCGCCATCCTCCAGCCGCTGCCAGAGGCCGATGCGGTCGGGCAGGAGGTCGTGCATGCCACGGATGGCCTGGATATTTTTTGCCATGGGGATTCAGGGCTTGGGAGCCGGGTCCAGAATGAAGCGGGCGACATTGCCGCGCACCACGGATTGGAAGTCGAAGGGCTGACCACCGACCTGGATACGGGTCGCGGCGGCATTGCCAATAATCAGGGAATAGGGCGGCTTGCCCCCCAGCAAATGCTGGTCGCCCTGGTCCATTTCGCCAATCAAGCCGTAATTCATGGTGCTGTCGCGGATGTCCACGGAGGTGGGCCCAGTAAAGGAGATCACCACGTCGAGTTTTTCCACGACTTGGGCCACGTCCGCCTCGGGCGGGGTTTGGGACTGGTTGGCGACAGTGGCCGTCGGTAGGGTTTCCTCGGGTGCGTTAGTCTGGGCGGCGGCCACGTCCTCCCCCTCTTCCTCGATCACCTCCAGGTCGCCTGGGGGCTCATCCAGCAGCTCGGTCGGGGGCTCGGCTAGGGAAGTATCCGCGCCGGCCTCGTCCTTAAGGGCCTGGGGCTGGATCAAGGCATCCGCAACCGGCTTTTCGGCCACCTGGGGGGTCGTGGTGGCCTGATCCGCGGGTCTTTGCAGCCACCAGGCCAGTGCCAGGATGAGGACGAGGAGCAGGGCGGTGGTAGCCGCCCAGTGAGATTCGTAGGCTCGCGGTTTTGAGGGCCGCTTAGAGGGCTGGGTTGATGGCCGGGTTGCCTGACGCTCCGGCGGGACGGAGGGTACGCTGGCCTTGCGGGCCGACGGCGCGAGAGCGGCGCGATAGGCCTCCCCCAGGGCCTCCGGGTCTAGGTCCAGCAGACGGGCATAGGACTTGACATAGCCGACAACGAAGACCGCATCCGGCAGTCGCGGGTAATCTTCGTTCTCGATGGCCTTGACCCGTTCTGGCGTCAGGCGCAGGTCGCGGGCTACCTGGGTGAGGTCAAGACCCCGCCGCAGGCGGGCTTGGCGCAGACGCAGGCCTGGGCCTGGGGCGGGTTCGGCCCCGGTTGCGTCGACCGCATCCTCGTCAGGGCTGGGTTTGGATGGATCAGTCATCATGGCTCTCAAAGAGATAGAACTTCCGGGGCGTCCGGATAATGTTGGCGCAGCAATTTCTCGTACCGGCTGGCACCCTGGCGAGAGCCGAGGGCGCGCTCGATCCGCACCCCCAACAGCAGGGCCTTGGGGCCTCGCCCCCCCGCCGCGAGATAGCGCTCCAGATAGGACTTGGCGGAAGGATTGCGACCCTGGGGATGCTCCAATTCCGCCATCTCGATCAGGGCCGGGGCATAGCCGGGGTTGGCGGAGAGGGCGCGGCGCAGGGCCTGCTCGGCGCTGGCGTTCTGGCCGGCGCGGCGGCCGCAGATGCCAGCACGGGTCTCGGCCATCCAGGGGGCATTGAAGAGGGGGTTGGCCAGGGCCTGCTGGTACTGGGCCGCCGCCCCGGCGTAATCGCCCCGGTCGCAGAGGAAGTTGCCCCACGCCATCAGCAGATAGGGATCGTTCGGGGCCAGGCCCAGGGCGGTCCGGAAATGCTGTTCCGCCAGTTCCGGCTGCCGCAACTGCTGGTAGATGGTGGCGATGACATTGTGGGCCTGGGCATTATTGGGGTCCTCCTCCAGGGCCTTCTGGGCATTCTTGAGGGCCGGCTCGACCTCGCCCAGCCGGTAATACTCGGCGGCGATCTGGACATAGAGATCACCCGGGCTAGCCTGGGGGCCATCGGATTTGACCCCCTTGTCGCCCCCGCAGGCGGCCAGGAGGAGGGTCATCGCCAGGACGACCCAAGGGCGCGACCGGGTCATGTCGCGACCACCGGCAGGGGCCAACCCTGGGGGGCCGGGGCGCGACGGCCGCGATCCCGCACCCGACCGACCAACTGGCCGCAGGCGGCGGAGATCTCGTCACCCCGGGTCTTGCGGGTGGTGGTAAAGAGGCCAGAGCGGATCAGGCGGTCGCGGAAGGCGAGAATGCGTTCGCTGGGCGAGGTGCGATAGTCGCTGCCGGGGAAGGGGTTGAAGGGGATCAGGTTGACCTTGGAACGGGTCCCTTCCAGCAGGCGAATCAGTTGCTTGGCGTGGGTCGGGCTGTCATTGACGCCATCGAGCATGACATATTCCCAGGTCACGCGCCGGCGCCGCTCATCGCCGATATAGTTGCGGCAGGCGGGAATCAGCACCTCCAGGGGGTACTTGCGGTTGATGGGCACCAGCTCGTCCCGCAGGGCGTCGTTGGGGGCGTGGAGGGAGACCGCCAGGGAGACATCGCTGACCTCCGCCAGGCGATAGATGTTGGGCACGATGCCCGAGGTACTGACCGTCACCCGCTGCTTGGCGGCCATGTAGGCCAGGTCGTCCTGCATGATGGAGAGGGCGGTGACCAGGTTGTCGAAATTGGCCAGGGGTTCGCCCATGCCCATCAGCACCACATTGGAGGGCGGCACCCCGAGCCAGCGGGTGGCGTGCCAGACCTGGCCGATGATCTCCCCTGGGGTCAGATTGCGGTTGAAGCCCTGTCGCGCCGTGGCGCAGAAGCTGCAGTTGAGGGCGCAGCCGACCTGAGAGGAGACGCAGAGGGTGTTGCGCCGTTCCTGGGGGATCAGCAAGGGGATCAGGACGGTCTCCACCCGCTGGCCATCCGCCAGTTCCATCATCCACTTGCGGGTACCGTCGGCGGAGGGCCACTCCTCGGCCAGGCGGGGTGGGCGGATCTCGGTGGTGTCGTGGAGCTGGGTCCTGAGCCCGAGGGACAGGTCCGTCATGGCCTCGAAATCCAGGACGCCGTGCTTGTGGATCCACTTGAAGAGGTTACGGCCATTAAAGGCCTTGTGGCCCAGAGCCGTCACCAGTTCCTCGCAACCCTTCAGGTCCAGGTCGAGCAGGTTGGGGCGCATGGTCGCCATGCCACCGGGAACCGGGGTAGCGGCAAGATTCGTCAAGGGAATGGAAATGACGGCCATGCGTGGCAATAGGATCTGGGTTGGGCTTATGAGTGGAGGGCCTAGGGCCAATCCCGCGCCCGATACCTGGGCCTAAGTGGTCCAGCAGGGCGGGGCGGACGGGAAATAAACCCATGGAGTAACGGCGAAAGTTTAACCAGTCCGGCGGCGGGTGGCAATCGGGCCGGACCCTTGGGGGACCCTGCCAATACCCTCCTTGCTGGATAAAGCGCGGGCCGCTAGACTCCGGCGCTCAGTGGTAAGCGGCGAGGAAGACTCCCATGACCTGTTTTGATGTCTTCAACGGCGATGCCGACGGCCTCTGCGCCCTGCAACAATTGCGCCTGGAGGACCCGCGCGATGCGGTCCTGGTGACCGGGGTCAAGCGGGATATCGGCCTCCTGTCGCGGGTGGCGGCCGCGGCCGGAGATGAGGTCTGGGCGCTGGACATCGCCTTGGAAAAGAACCGGCGGGCCCTGGATCATCTGCTGGCTGGGGATGTCCGGGTGCGTTATTTCGACCACCACTTCCCGGGCGAGATCCCCACGCACCCCCTGCTTGAGGCCCACATCGATACCACCCCGGATCGCGGCACCAGTCTGTTGGTGGATGACTATCTGGGCGGTAGCCAGCGCGCCTGGGCGGTGGTGGGCACCTTTGGCGATAACTTTGACGAATCCGCGCGCCGCGCCGCTCAGCCCCTGGGCCTGACCAGCGGCCAGATCGAGGCTCTGCGTGACCTGGGCATCTATCTGAATTACAACGGCTATGGGGCCGAGGTGGCCGACCTGCACTTCCCGCCGGACGCCCTCTTCCGCCGGCTGCGGCCTTACGCCAACCCCCTGGATTTCATCGCCCTGGACCCGGCCTTTGGGCAACTGCGGGATGGCTTCCAGGACGACATGAGCCGGGCGCGGGCCGTAGCGCCCGAGATC
>JBATOB010000398.1:0-2170 GCA_049290655.1 Chromatiaceae bacterium
CTCCCCCTCCCCTCGCGGGAGGGGGTTGGGGGGAGGGGGATCAGCGCTTGCCGGAAAGGTATTAACCGGCTCCGGAGCGACGACGGGGCTAAAAGTGACTGCCGCAGGCAGGGCTGGATCCGTCAGCCGCAGGACCGCTGCGGCCTGGTCCAGGCGCGCCTCCAGGTCAGCGATCTGCGCGGCCTGCACCAGCCCCAGGTGGCGGGAGGGCAGGGCAATGTCCGCGTCGCGGGGCAGCCAGCCCAGGGCGGTCAGCCCGGTCGGCAGGCTCTCGGCCAGCATCTGGTAATGCCGTTCGCCCGCGACGCGGTTGGCGAAGACCCCCGCGAAGGGCAGACCCGGCCGGTAGGTCGCCAGGCCATGGGCCAGGGCGCCAAAGGTCTGGGCCATGTGGGAGCCATCGATCACGGCGAGGATGGGAATGCCCAGCCGGGTCGCCAGATCGGCGCTGGAACTCTCCCCATCGAAGAGCCCCATGACGCCCTCGATCAGGATGATGTCCGCCTCGCCCGCCGCCTGGTACAGAAGCTGGCGGCAATGGGCCTCGCCACCCATCCAGAGATCGAGCTGATAGACCGGCGCCCCCGAGGCCCGCTCCAGAATCATGGGGTCCAGGAAGTCGGGACCCGTCTTGAAGACCCGCACCCGCCGGCCCAGCTCCCGGTGATGACGGGCCAGGGCCGCCGTGACCGTCGTCTTGCCCTGCCCGGAGGCCGGGGCGGCCAGCAAGAGGGCGGGGCAGCAGCGCGTGCTCACAGGTCGACGCCCTTCTGGGCCTTCACCCCGGCGCGAAAGGCGTGCTTGAGATCGGCCATCTCCGTGACGGTGTCCGCCACCGCGCACAGGGCCTCGGGGGCGGCGCGCCCGGTGACCACTACATGCTGGCCAGAGGGACGGGCCGCGAGGTCGGCCAGGACCTCCGCCATATCCAGCCAGCCGTATTTGAGCGGATAGGTCAGCTCATCCAGCACCACCAAACCCAGAGCGGGATCGCGGAGCATGGCTTGGGCCTGGGCCCAGCCCCGTTGCGCCGTCTCGGCATCCCGGGCGCGGTCCTGGGTCTCCCAGGTGAAGCCCTCGCCCAGCACCCGCCAGGTCACCCCCGGCTGGCGGCGGAAAAAGGCCTCCTCCCCCGTATCCTGGCAGCCCTTGATGAACTGGGCGACCCCTACCTGGAGGCCATGCCCCAGGGCCCGCGCCACCATGCCAAAGGCCGAGCTGGATTTGCCCTTGCCATTACCCGTCAGCACCAGCAGCAGGCCCTGTTCCCGGTCGGCCCGGGCGATGGCGGCATCGATCGCGTCCTTCTTGCGCCGCATGCGGTCCCGGTGACGCTGGTCCCGGTCGGCGGCATCGGTGGGGGTCATGATGACCCCCGGCCAGCGCGCGGCGGTGTGCCCGGCCGAGGGCCGAGAGCAGGCCAGGGGACGCCAAGCCAAGGGCGGGAACAAACGTATTGCAAAGCAAATTCCTCTGGCGCACCACCCGTGCACCTGTCGGCCAGGTTCAGGCTGACATGGGGGAACGCCAGCGGAAACAACCTCTTGCTCCACCCACCAACGTCCGCCACATCGCTCGCAATCTGTTTCAGGCCGGTCTCCGGGCTCGCGAGTGATCACAAGGACCCGGCTGGATCGCCTTCCCACGTCGAAACGCAGTGGCATCTTGATCCGCCTTGACTCGCCTACCGTTGCGGGGGCAGCGCCGGCATGGTCTCCAACCTTCAGTGGCGGAGAGGCACCGGCTTCCCGTTTCACCCCTTGGGTGGAAACCCTCGGGACACCTGAAACAAGCCGTATGCTACAGGCTTGAGGCAGGGGACTCAACAAGAGGTGACACAGGGCCACAAGAGCGACCAGGAACCCGAGGCGTAGGCGAGCTTGACCCGCCTTGTCATGATTCCCGTGTTCTTCAGCGCACGGATGGCGCCATGGGACTGGGCTAAATTTAAGCTATCAGGCCGCAGGAGACGGATTGCCTACTACCTACTACCCGGCGCGGCAAGGCCGACGGGCCCCATGCCGTTCCTGGATGTCAAAAATTAAGGCTATGTCTGCATTAGGTGTTGCCATGAGCTATCCTTATGATAGTTATGGGAAACGTGGAGGTTGATGCCATGTACGTCGCAGCGTTCCGCGCTTGGCTGGCGAAGGCGGTGGAACTCACACCG
>JBATOB010000399.1:0-6651 GCA_049290655.1 Chromatiaceae bacterium
GCACAAAGGTCAGGGTGGTCAGGGTGGTCAGGGTGGTCAGGGTGGTCAGGGTGGTCAGGGTGGTCAGGGTGGTCAGGGTGGCCAAGGCGCCATTGAATGCCCATGATCGCCCCCACCCGGCCCTCCCCCTCGCTGCCGAGGCATGGCTGGCGATGGGTAGACAACCAATCGAGGCCCAGCCCTGTCAATCCCGCCGGCGCGCCATGGCCAGGCCGGCGATGATCACCGCCAGGGACACAAACAAGAGGATGAGGGAGGCCAGGGCGTTGATCTGGGGCGAGACGCCCAGGCGCACGCTGGAATAGACGACCATGGGCAGGGTGGTGGAGGCGGGCCCGGCGACGAAACTGGCGATGACCAGGTCGTCCAGGGACAGGGTGAAGGCCAGCAGCCAGGCGGACAGCAGGGCTGGGGCGATCAGGGGCAGGGTGATGCGCAGATAGACCACCAGGGGCCGGGCGCCCAAATCCATGGCCGCCTCCTCCAGGGAGCGGTCCATCTGCGCCAGGCGCGCGCGGATCACCACGGTGGCATAGGCCATGCTGAAGGTGATATGGGCGATGGCGATGGTGGTGAAGCCGCGCCCGTCGGGCCAGCCGATGCCGTGCTGCATGGCGACGAAGAGCAGCAAGAGGGACAGACCGATCAGGACGTCCGGCATGACCAGGGGCGCCGTGAGCAGGAGTTCGAAACCGCCGCGACCGCGAAAGCGCCCATACTGAACCAGGGCCATGGCCGCCAAGGTGCCCAGGACCACCGCCAGCGTGGCATTCACCGCCGCGATACGGACGCTCAGCCAGGCGGCGTCGAGGATCTGGGTATTGCGCAGCAATTCGCCATACCAGTGGGTCGAGAACCCGCCCCAGACGGTCACCAGGCGCGAGGCGTTGAAGGAATAGATGACCAGCAGCAGCACGGGCACATACAGAAAGGCGTAGCCGAAGGCCAAGAGGCTATAGATGGGCCAGCGATGGCCCTTCATGACTCGCGCTCCAGGCTGGACTGCCAGCGTTGGAGGGCGACGAAGGGCACCACCAGCACGGCGAGCAGCACCAGGGCCAGGGCCGAGGCCAGGGGCCAATCCTTATTGGAGAAAAATTCGGTCCAGAGCATGCGCCCGACCATGAGGGAATCGGGCCCACCGAGGAGGTCCGGGATGACGAACTCGCCCACCGCCGGGATAAAAACCAGCAAGCTCCCGGCCAGGATGCCGGACAGGGACAGCGGCAGGGTCACGCGGACGAAGGCCCGCCAGGGCCGGCAACCCAGATCCGCCGCCGCCTCCAGCAGGGTGAGGTCCAGGCGGCTGAGGGTGGCGTAGAGGGGCAGGACCATGAAGGGCAGGTAGGAATAGACGATGCCGATATAGACCGCCAGGGGCGTATGCAGAATGGTCAGGGGTTCGTCGATCAGCCCCAGGGATATCAGAAAATTGTTGAGCAGGCCATTGTTCTTGAGGATGCCGATCCAGGCATAGACGCGGATCAGGAAGGAAGTCCAGAAGGGCAGAATGATCAGCATCAACAGGGGCACCCGCCAGCGCTCCGGGGCGGTGGCGATGGCATAGGCCATGGGATAGCCGATGAGCAGGCAGAGCAGGGTGCAGACCAGACCCACCCAGACGGAATTGAGGAAGGCGGCGCGATAGAGGTCGTCCGTCCACACCAGGGTGTAATTGCCCAGGTTGATGCGAATCTGGAGCACCGAATCATCCAGCCATTCCAGGAGGGCCGAATAGGGCGGCTGGGCCACCAGGGGCTCCGCCAGGCTAATCTGGAAGACGATGACGAAGGGCAGAAAGAAGAAGAACAGCAGCCAGAAATAGGGCAGGCCGATGTTGACCCAGTGTCCGGGCCGCCAGTGCCACCCACGTAACATCCGGCCCCGCCACCCCTCCCCCCGAGGGCACCTACTCTGGCTCATGCCGGGGCCCTCCCCGGAATCCGATGGCGACCCAGGCGAATCATGGTCTAATCCGTCAGGACCACGCCGCAGACGGGTGACCAGGCCATGGTCACCTCCTGGCCCCAGGTCGGTTTCTGCTCGGTGCGGGGGTGGATATTGGCCAGGGTCATGGTCGCGACGCGCTCTGGCGAGACACGGACGTGGAAGATAGAGACATCCCCCAGGTAGGCGATATCCTGGACCTGACCGGTGACGCGGTTCTCGCCCGGGCCCACGCACTCTTCGCACAAGCGCATCTTCTCTGGCCGCACGGCGACCGCCACCGGTGTCCCCAGGGCCAGGTGCTGGCGGCAGCGCACGCGCATGGTCAGCCCGCCCTCCCCCGCCACCAGCACCTCGTCGCCATCGCGGGCGGTCACCTTGCCCTCGAAGAGATTGACCGAACCGATGAAACTTGCCACCAGGCGCGAGTTAGGAAACTCATAGATGCCCGTCGGGGTATCGATCTGCACGATCTGACCCGCGTCCATGACCGCGATGCGGCTGGACATAGTCATGGCCTCTTCCTGATCGTGCGTGACGGTCACGAAGGTGATACCGATGCGCTCCTGCAGCTTGACCAGCTCGAATTGAGTGTGAACCCGCAGCTTCTTGTCGAGGGCACCCAAGGGCTCGTCCAGCAAGAGGAGTTTGGGGTGCTTGGCCAGGGAGCGCGCCAGGGCCACGCGCTGGCGCTGGCCCCCGGAGAGTTGGTCCGGCCGGCGCTTGCGCAAGTCGCCAATGTGGAGCAGGTCCAGCATCTCGCCCACCCGCTCGGCGCGCTCGGCCCGGGGCATCTTCTCCTGGCGGAGGCCGAATTCGATATTGGCCTCCACGTTCATGTGGGGGAAGAGGGCATAGGACTGGAACATCATGTTCACCGGCCGACGATAGGCCGGGATATCGGTGACATCCACGCCGTCGATCCAGATGCGGCCACGGGTGGGACTGTCCAGCCCCGCCAGCAGGCGCAGCAGGGTGGTCTTGCCACACCCAGACCCCCCCAGGAGCGAAAAGAACTCACCCTGATAAATATCCAGGCTGACGTCGTTCAGGGCATGGACCTCGCCAAAGAGACGACTCACGCCCTCGATGCGCACATAGGGCCTGGCCTTAGGGTCTTGCCAAGCCTCCAGGACACCAAGTTCCCGATCTTCCGGCCTAGCCACCGGTGCTTCCCGCCTGCCGGCCCGAATCAGCGATTGGCCTTGAGCCGGGTCCAGATGCGGTTGAGTTCGCGCATCTCCTTGTCGCTGGGCCCCTCCAGGGTGATGAATTGAGCGCGGATTTCCTTGGAGGGGTAGATGCCGGGGTCCTGCCGCACGGCCTCGTCCAGAAACTCCGTCGCCGCCAGGTTGGGGTTGGCGTAGTTGACGAAATTGGAGGCGTTGGCAATCACCTTGGGGTCCAGGAGATATTCGATGAAGGCATGGCTCTGGCCGGGATTGGGGGCATCCTTGGGGATGGCCATGACGTCAACCCACAGGACGGCGCCTTCCTTGGGCACCAGGTAGGCGACCTTGACGCCATTGCCGGCCTCATTGGCCTTGTCCCGGGACTGAAGCACATCTCCGGAATAACCTTGGGCGATACAGATATCGCCATTAGCCAGATCGCTGATGACCTGGGAGGTATGAAAATAGCGGATATAGGGATGCACGGCCTTGATGAGGTCCTGGGCCGCCTGGAGGTCTTGCTTATCCCGGCTGTTGGGGTCCTTGCCCAGATAGACGAGGGCGGCGGCAAACACCTCGGTCGGATCATCAAAAAGCGTGAGGCCGCAACTGGCCAGCTTTTTGGCCTTTTCCGGGTCAAAGACCAGGGCCCAGCTCGCCACCGGCTCCTCGCCCAGGGCCGCCTTGACCTTATCGACGTTAATGCCAAGCCCGGTGGTGCCCCACATGTAGGGCACCAGGTATTTATTGTCTGGATCTATGTCCTTGAGGGAGATGTAGATCCCCGGGTCCAGGTTTTTCAGGCCTGGCAGCTTGGACTTGTCCAGCGGCTGATAGATACCGGCCTTGATCTGGCGCGCCGCGAAGGGTCGAGCCGTGGGAAAGACGAGGTCATAGCCGCTGGAACCCGCGAGGAGTTTGGCGTCCAGGATCTCGTTACTGTCGTAAAGATCCAGCACGGCCCGCGTGCCCGTGCGCTCCTGAAAGCCCGACAGGGTATCCTCCGCGAAGTAGTCGTTCCAGTTGTAGATGTGGACGGTCTCGTCCGCCGCGCCCACCGCCAGGGGGGTGAGCAGGGGGATCAAGGCAATCTTCTTGAGGAACTGACGCATGGCTGGGGAGTCCTGGGATGATCTTGGGAAGGTTGCAAGCCCCTCCCCACCCGAATCGAGAGGGAATGGGAACGGCTTGGGCAATAAAATTAGGTATCGTCGCTATTTTGCATGGGCGGCGCGGCCTTGTCATCCGCGCCGAACCATCTTTTCGAGGTCGGCGGCAGCGGATGTAGCGCCCGGCGCGGGCCCCGAATAAACACTGCCCGCCCTCCTGCCCATGGGATAAACTGGCGGTGCGCGACCCGTCCCCTGGGCCAGTCCCCAACAAGATTACACGGCACCAATTTTAATGGAGGAGAAGATGACCGAACCGAAGATTGCCTCTCCCATGCGCACCTGGATCTGGCTTCTGGCCATCCTTGCCGTTGGCCTGGGCGCGCTCCTGATCTGGCACCAACAATACACCCATGAGCAAATTCAAGCCCATAAGGCCACGATTGGCGAGAAGAGCCAGGCCCTGGCGGCCGCCCAGACGGCCCACGCCAATCTCTCGGACAAATTGACCGCCCTCACCGGGGACCTGGAAACCTCCACCAAGGGCCAGCGGGATCTCAAGTCCCGGATGCAGGCCAAGCAAGAGGAGCATGATGCCACCCTCGCCAAGCTGCGCGACGAGGCCAAGGCGGTCGAGGCCGACCTCCAACAACGCCTCCAAGGGGCTGGCGACGAGATTGCCGCCCTCAAGGCCGATATCGCCAGCCTCCACCAAGCCACCACCGAGGCCGCCGCCAGTCACGAGGCACATGTCCAGCAAATTACCGAGAACCTCACGGAGGAGATCATAAAATTCCGGACCCTCCTAGTGGGCAGTGACCCCGACAAGGCCGCCATGGCGGCGAATTGGGAGAAGCGCATCCTGGCCGCCAAATCGGAAATGCTCCAGGCGCGGCAGGCCCTGGAGACCGAACAGGGCAAGCTGGCCACCCTGGAGCAAGGCTTGGCCCAGACCAGACAACTCAACGAGGAACTCAAGCAGGGCCTGACCCAAGCCAGCCAGAAGGACGAGACTACCCAGGCCGCCTTGAATCAGGAGCGCGAGACCCTCGCCAAACTGCGTGATGAAAACAAGGGGCTCAAGCAGGGCCTGAGCGAGGCTGGCCAGAAGATCGAGGCCACCCAAGCCGCCTTGGATCAGGAGCGCGAGGCCCTGGCCAAGCTGCGTGATGAAAACGCGGGGCTCAAGCAGGGCCTGAGCGACGCGGGTCAGAAGATCGAGGCCGCCGAGACCGCCTTGCACCAGGAGCGCGAGGCCCTCGCCAAGCTGCGGGGTGACCACGCGGGGCTCAAGCAGGACCTGAGTGATGCGGGCCAGAAGATCGAGGCCGCCGAGGCCGCCTTGCGCCAGGAGCGCGAGGCCCTGGCCAACCTGCGGGGTGACCACGCGGGCCTGCAAGACAAGCTGGAGGACACCCAGACGGCCCATGCCAATACCCAATCCCAGCTTGAGAAGCTGACCCAGGCGGCGGCGGCCAAGGAGACCGCCCTAGGCAAGGACCTCGCCGCGCGCAAGGGTGAGATCGCGGCCTTGAGCCAGGAACTGAACCAGGTCCGCCAGCAGGCCAAGTCCGATCTGCAAGACGCCCGCTCCCGGGGAGACCAAGCCCTCGATCATCTTGAGTCCCTGTACCAGCGCCTGGGCGCTCTTGGCGGCCGCGCCACCGACCAGGGTACCCTGCTGGCCCTGAACGAGGATGACATCCGCTTCCAGGCCAGCCAGGCCCTGCTTCCCAAGGGTGAAATCCCCAGGCTGGACCGTATCGCCGCCGTCTTGGTTGAGTTTCCCGAACTTAAGGTCCGCGTCGAGGGCCACACCGATAGCACCGGGCGCGATGAGTCTAACCGGGTGCTGTCCCAGCAGCGCGCCGAGGCGGTGATGGTGGCCCTGGTCGAACGAGGCGTCGCCCCCGAGCGCCTGACCGCCGTGGGCCTCGGCAAGGCCAAGCCCATCGCCTCGAACGAGACCCAGGCCGGCCGGAGCCAAAATCGCCGTGTCGAGATCTACGTCATCGAGCCCTGATTCACCGCCCGATTCATCCCCTGGGAGCGATTCCCCACCGCGACGGGACGACGACCCCGGTCCTCGTCGCGTCGCAGCACCCGTCTGACCTTGGAAGGCTAAATTGCCATGCGCGAGATACTGCTCCTCGACAATGGCTCGCGACGCCCCCAGTCCACCCTGGCCCTACGGGACTTGGCCGCGCGCTTGACGGAACGTGTCCTCCAGCCTGTCCAGCCCGTCTCCCTGGCCCATTCCGACCTCATTAGCGCCGCCAAACTCGCTGGGCAACCGGCCACTACCCTGGAACCCTGGCTGGTTGACCGTCTGCGCCGGGGTGTCCAACGCTTTCTGATCATCCCCCTTTTTTTCGGCCCGAGCGGTGCCCTCAGCGAGGCCATTCCGGCGTTGGCGGCCAGGC
>JBATOB010000400.1:0-5555 GCA_049290655.1 Chromatiaceae bacterium
GGTGGCGGTGGTTGGGGGAGGACGCCGTAAATACCTCCCTGTAGGCTTGACGACAGCATCCCTGCTGTCGACACCCCCAACCGCCACCCGACCCTTCTGCTCTATGCCAAGGATTGACGGGCCCTGGGAATAATTCCGTCGGCGCCCGCCGCTTGGTCGACGACTAATGACGGGTCCCCGCAATACTGGGACAATGCCCCCACACAAGGCATCCCACCCTGACTACCCGGAGCCCCGTCGCCAGCCATGGCCATCGACATCGCCCAGGCCCGCGTGCCGGGCCTCGCACGGCGTCTCGCCGCCTTGCTTTACGATCTCATCCTCCTGTTCGGGATGCTCCTGCTCGCCGCCACCCTGGTGATCGTCCCCGCCTCCGCCCTGAGTGGGACCGAGGTTTGGCTGGACGGCTGGCTCCGGGTCTTGTTCCAGCTTTACCTCATCGCCGTCGGCTACGGGTTTTTTGCCTATTTCTGGGTTCGCGGTGGCCAGACCCTGGGCATGCGCGCCTGGCGCTTGCGCCTGCTGCGGGACGACGGCCAGCCGCTATCGTTCGGCGATGCCGGACGTCGCCTGCTCTGGTCCAGCCTCCTCCCCGCGCCGCTTGGCCTGCTCTGGATCCCCTTCGACCCCCGGGGTCTGGCCCCCCACGACCACCTCTCCCATACCCGCCCGGTTATGCTCCTGCGCAAGACGATACCGGATTAATCCAACCTCGCCGGCCTTGCGGATTAGCTCACCCGGCGCAGCACCCATACCCCCGCGAGACCAAACAGCATTAAAGGCAGGATAGCCGCGAGCCAGGCCGCCAGGCCGAAATGGATCGCCAGGAAATAAAAGCCGCGACTGACGAGATAGTAGGCCATGCCCAACATGATACCCAGGAAGAGACGCACCCCCAGGCCGGTGCTGCGTGCGGAACCGAAGAGGATGGGAATGGACAGCAGGATCATGGTCAGGATCAGGAAGGGATGCGTGATCTTGGTCCACATCTCGGTTTCGTATTTGCCAGAATCCTGGCCATTGGCGGTCATGTAGCGGACATAGCGCGCCAGATCCCAGACCGGAAGCGCCTGGGGCTCCACCACCACCAGCCGCAGCAGCGAGGGATTGAGCAGCGAGGACCAGGCGGTGCTGGCGAGAGGTTGGGCCTCGACGCCCTCGTCGGAGATGCGACTGCGGGAGATGCCCTCCAGCACCCACTCGCCATCGGCATAGTGGGCGACATCGGCGTGGGTGGCAAGGACCAGGTGCCGGTTAGCGTCGGTTTCATAGATGGAGATATCGCTCAACCGGGAGCCCGGCAAAATCTCCCCGATGCTGATGTAGGAGTCACCATCCCGCGCCCACAGCCCACGGGGCGTGCGCAGGGTGACTTGGCCGGACTTGACGTCGTTGCGCCATTGCACCGCCGCCTGCTCCGCCGGGGGGGCCACGAACTCCCCCAAGGCCAGGGCCAGCAGGGCTAGCACCATGCCAGCCTTGAGCGCGGCGAAGAGGATGCGGGCAATGGACATGCCGGTGGCCCGCATAGCCACCAGTTCCGAATGGCTGGCCAGCGCCCCCAGGCCCACCAAGGCCCCGATCAGGGTGGCGATGGGAAACAGATGGTAGACGTAGCGCGGCAGGCTCAGACCCGCCACGGCCAGGGCATCGGCGAAGCCGTACACCTCCCCCAGGTCGTTCACCTCGTCGGCGAGGAGAAAAAAGGCAATCAGGGGGAGCAGCACCGCCATCGTCAGCAGGGTGCCACCAATCACGGCCCGGCCCAGGTATCGATCCAGGATCTTCACGCTCGTATCCGTCGTCGGTCCCGGTCCGCGCCTGCTTGATCAAGCCAGGCGGTTCAAGCGGGACTCTGATTTTAGTAGGATGGTCGAATTGGCATCTTAACACCGGGCAGGACTTGGGGCGCACCCAAGTCCCCCGCCAGCCCCAACCCCCCTCCACCAAAAGAGATTTTCCATGGAATTCAGCATTAAGAGCGGCGACCTGGCGGGGCGTACCAGCCCCTGTCTCATTCTCGGCGTCTTCAAGAAGCGCCAGTTGACGGCGCCCACGCAGCTCATCGACGCAGCCAGCCAGGGCCATCTGAGCCGCATCATCGGCAAGGGGGACCTGGACGGCGAGGCCGGCCGTACCCTGCTGCTGCATGAGGTGCCCGCCCTGGCCGCCGAGCGGGTCCTCCTCGTCGGTCTCGGTCCCCAGGAGAAATATGACCGCAAGACTTACGGCAAGGTCATGGCCGCCGCCCTCGCCCGCCTCAACGAGACCAGCGCCCACGAGGCCCTCTGCGCCCTGCCCGCCTCCGCCCCCGCGGACCTGGACCTCTACCTCGCCGTGCGTGACGCCGTGACCACGGCCCTCGACAAGGACTATCGCTACGAGCGCACCAAGAGCGAGAAGAAGCCGCCCAGCCCCCTCCAGCGGCTCCAGCTCTGGGTCCCGGACCCGGCGGAGACGGGCCTGGCCAAGCAGGCCCTGCGCCATGGCCAGGCCATGGCCCGGGGCGTCGCCCTGGCCAAGGAGCTCGGGAACCTGCCCGGCAACATCTGCACCCCGACCTACCTGGCGGATCAGGCCGAGACCCTGGCCAAGGACTTCCCCGCCCTCAAGGTCACCATCCTGGAAGAGGCGGACATGGCCAAGCTGGGCATGGGCGCCCTCCTTTCGGTCTCCCGGGGTAGCCGCCAGCCGGCCAAGCTCATCGTCATGCACCACCGGGGCGGCAAGAAGGGCGCCAAGCCGCTGGTCCTGGTGGGCAAGGGCCTCACCTTCGACGCCGGCGGCATCAGCCTCAAGCCGGGCCCAGACATGGATCAGATGAAGTACGACATGGGTGGTGGCGCCAGTGTCCTGGGCACGATGCGCGCGGCCCTGGAGTTGCAGCTACCGATCAATCTCATCGGCATCATCCCCGCCTCCGAGAACTTGCCCGACGGCGACGCCAACAAACCCGGCGATATCGTCACCAGCCTCTCGGGCCAGACCATCGAGATCCTCAACACCGATGCCGAGGGTCGCCTCATCCTCTGCGATGCCCTTACCTACTGCGAACGCTTCGAGCCCGCCGTCGTCATCGACATCGCCACCCTCACCGGTGCCATCGTCGTCGCCCTGGGTCACGTCGCCTCGGGCCTCTTCACCACGGACGAGGTCTTGGCCGGGGAGATCCTGGCCGCCGGCGACCGCGCCTGGGACCGCGCCTGGCGCATGCCGCTCTGGGAGGACTATCAAAGCCTCCTCGACAGCAACTTCGCCGATATGGCCAACGTTGGCGGCCGCGAGGGCGGCGCCGTCACCGCCGCCTGCTTCCTGTCCCGGTACACCAAAAAGTACCCCTGGGCCCACCTGGACATCGCCGGCACCGCCTGGGTCAGCGGCAAGGAAAAGGGCGGTACGGGGCGGCCCGTGCCCCTACTCGTCCAGTTTTTACTCCAGCGTAGTGGCGAGCTATAAACCCCGCGCTTCGGCCGGAATCACCCGGCCGGAGCCCCTGCAACGCTGGAGCGCCAGACCTTGACCCGCATCGACTTCTACTCCCTGGAGGACGGCAGCCGCGGCGACCGCTTCCTGCTCGCCTGCCACCTGGCCGAACGCATTTACCACAGCGGCCAGGACCCCGTCCGCATTCACATTCGGGTCACGGACCCCAGCCAGGCCGAGCACCTCGACCGGCTGCTCTGGACCTACGACGATCAGAGTTTTCTGCCCCATGGCCGGATCGGTCAGACCGACCCGGAGCTGACGCCCATCCTCATCGGCGACGAACCCCTGGCCGGCCATGACCAGGTATTGATCAACCTGGACCCGAGCGTCCCGCCCGGATTCGCCAGCTTCGAGCGCCTCTGCGAGCCCCTGGACCCCAACGCCGCCAGCCGCGAGGCCGGCCGGGAGCGTTTCCGCTTCTACCGCGACCGGGGTTATGACCTGCACCATCACAAGATCAGGCTCTGAACCGGGACGGGCTGCCTGTCCTCTTGCCGGAAGGTCCAGCCTGGACAAGGCGGAAAGGCCCTTCGCCGCCTTCACAACACCCCTTGCCAGTCTGGCGACGGACGTGAAAGGATCCCTCACTTTGCCCACCGGCAATCGTCATGTTTCAGTAATAGAAACGTCATATGCGCCTCCTATCATCCCTAGCGATTGGTAGTCGGATTCGACACCAACACCAAGCAGCTCGCCCACTTGCCCTATAACCATTAATCCAGGCAGGGCGAGCGACTTCAGGAATCCCACAAAAAAATCCCAGGCCGCTGATGAGTCCTGGATTTTCAATGGGTTTATGCAAAAGGTGATTCTTTTGCAAAGAGCAGGCTGCGCCAGCAGCATTTCACTTTAATGCGATTACGGGAAACAACATGAAAAAAGCACTTTTTTGCACCTTGCTTCTTCTCACCACGGTTGCCATGGCCGCCGAGGATGAGGCCGCATTGAAGCAGCAGATGGCTAAGGATTGCGCCCCCCTCTTTGCCGCTGGCGGCCCCTGCGCCGACCTGGCCAAGGGCACTCGGAAATGCACCCGCATGAATGTCGATAAAGGCGGTGCCGCCTGCGTCGGCTTCGAGAAGGCCCATAAGGACTTCTTCGACGCTGGTATGAACGATCCCATCATCAAGAAGTAACCCTTGATGGGGCCAAGGGGCAGGAACCAATCTGCCCCTTGGCCCCGATTTCAACGCCGACCGTTAGAACAAGATCCATCTGGCCTTGGCCCGCCAAAAGCTGCTTGGGATATGGACCACACTTTGGAAACATACCCCGTGAACGCTTAGACGTTGAAGCGAAAATGCACCACGTCGCCATCCTTGACGACGTACTCCTTGCCCTCCGACCTCAGCTTGCCGGCCTCGCGGGCGCCTTGTTCACCCTTGCAGACGATGAAGTCATCGTAACCGATGACCTCGGCGCGGATGAAGCCGCGCTCGAAATCGGTGTGGATGACGGCGGCGGCCTGAGGGGCGCGGGCGTTCCTGGGGATGGTCCAGGCGCGGACCTCCTTGGGGCCGGCGGTGAAATAGGTCTCCAGGCCCAACAGGCGATAACCGGCGCGCACCACACGGTTGAGGCCGGGCTCGTCCAGGCCCAGGTCGGCGAGAAAGAGGGCACGTTCCTCGGGCTCCAGTTCCACGATCTCGGCCTCGATGGCGGCGCAGACGGGCACCACCTCGGCACCCTCCGCCGCGGCCCACGCGTGCACGGCGTCGAGGAAGGGATTGTCCTGAAAGCCATCCTCGGCGACGTTGGCGATATACATCGTCGGCTTGGCGGTGAGCAGGAAGATATCGCGCAATTCGAGCAGGTCCTCCGGCTCCAGGCCCATGGCGCGCACGGGTTGACCGGTATCCAGGCGCTCGCGCACCCGCTCCAGCAGTTCCTTGCGCGCCAGGATCTTCTTGTCGCCGGTCTTGGCCTGCTTGGTGGCGCGATCCAGGGCCTTCTCCACCGATTCCAGGTCCGCCAGGGCTAGCTCGGTATTGATGACCTCGATGTCACCCAGGGGATCGATCTTGCCGGCGACATGGACCACGTCATCGTTCTCGAAACAGCGCACGACG
>JBATOB010000401.1:0-1512 GCA_049290655.1 Chromatiaceae bacterium
CAAAAGCGACCTGAAGTATCGCGTTCACTCGACATTGAAGTCTCTCCAGCATCGTGTAGAACGGGTGATTTCGTTCTTCCATCTTCCAGAAACTCGATATGCCGCACAATAAAAATGTCTGGATATCATATTAAATGGCTATATTACGCTAGATCTATGTGGTAGTAATAAATCAGCGTTTCCTTAAATATACTTTCGGTCGTGACGGCAAAGGGGACATTAAATTATCACGTGACGGACCAGACCATTAACTCGGATGAGTATATTAAGTTTCTCGAGCAACTCCTGAAAGGGCGCACTCGTCCGCTCATTTTAATAGTCGATCGGGCGTCATTCCATACCTCGAAGGCGGTTCGAAAATTCGTCTTTTGTCATCGCCACCAAATGCGCCTGCACCGCTTGCCCGCCTATAGCCCTGAACGCAATCCTGACGAGCATGTTTTGGAAGAAATTAAAGACAAAAGGCTCGGTCGAAAAGCGATAAAGAATAAATTAGATTTGAAGAAAAAATGGCACTCGGCATTAAACTCGTTACAACGCAAGGTAGATCGCGTGAAGTCGTTCTTTTCTCTGCCAGAAACCCAGTATGCTTCATGAATAGAAATGTCCGGATATCACATTAACCGACTATAACAGATCAGGGCGACGAATTCGGATTCAGCATTTTCTGTTTCTGGGCTTCCAGTCGAGTCCTTTTTTCGGCTTCCATTCGCTCCCACAAGTCATTCGCCGTGGGGCAAGTGGAACCGAACGAGATCTTGTCGGAGGAGACACCCGTGGACTGTTGCAGGGATTCCGGAGAGAGAACGTCTTCACCCTTCACCCCCATCCCGGGTCCCGGATAGCTATCGCACATTTTCTGTGGAAACGCCGCGTTCTCTTCCAGAATCACCATCCACATTGTTCTTTGCTCAATCGGCAGAGCTTTCATGGCGTCCGGGTTCGGCGCGACATCCGCCATCTGCATGATTTCGAACCAGCGATCCCGCATCTGATCATCCGTCAGGTTTGGCTCTTTTTCGTCGATGCGGGACTGAACGGTCTGCTGACAGGCGGCGATATGCTGAGGCAATGCAAATACCTGCGCGCACGCAGAGAGCACTTTTTCTGGCTCGACGTCAGCCATTGCCTCGAGGTCGCGATTTGCTTCGTCGATCTTGCGAGCCGCCTCTTCCAGCGCTTTGTTGGCTTCTGCCAGTGCGCCTGAGGCCTTTTCCGACTCTTTGCTGGCCAAGGACGGCAGAGATGTCAGCAGCACCGCAAGCGCCGCGACAAAAAACCTGGCAAAGAATTTCATGGGAGCGTCTCCTGAGAACCTCGTTAGCTTAGGTACTCTTATCAGTTTCCCGGAGCAGAAACTTGATCCAGGTCATTCCCGCAACGGCAATCCGAGAAATTCGTGTGGAGCGCGGTTCGCTCCAGATAGCCCCTCACCGCCTTCGGCCGCAACATCTTATGTCAAGGGATAAAGGGATAGGAAATCCAACCGCACGGCGGCTGGTGTCGGGGGAG
>JBATOB010000402.1:0-1623 GCA_049290655.1 Chromatiaceae bacterium
GCGGTTCATGGTGTCTTTAGTCCTGTTACGGGATTTGGTGGATGGGTCGGAGGCTGGGCCCGGTGGCGATGGCAAGGCCACCACGCCACCGGCGGGACGGAGGCTCGGGGTGCCCGCTGGAATCCGGCAAGACCCCGCGCCCAGGTCAGGGGTTCTGGATTACAAGTCCTTGGCGGAAAAGGTGTCGCAGGCGTTGACGTCGCCCTTCGTCAGGCCGCGGCGGAACCATGCGACACGCTGGGCGGAGCTGCCGTGGGTGAAGCTGTCCGGTGTCACATGCCCCCGTGCCTGCTGTTGCAGGCGGTCGTCGCCGATGGCGGAGGCAGCCTTGAGGGCCTCCTCGGCGTCGCCGGCCTCCAGGATGCCGCGGGCGCGGTCGGCGCGGTTGGCCCAGACCCCGGCGAAGCAGTCGGCCTGGAGTTCCAGGCGCACCGAGAGTTGGTTCGCCGCGGCCTTGCCGCGGCCGCGCTTGGCCTCCTCGACCTGATCGGAGATGCCGAGCAGGTTCTGGACGTGGTGGCCGATTTCGTGGGCGATGACATAGGCCTGGGCGAAGTCCCCCGGGGCGCCGAACCTGCCGCGCAGTTCGTCATAAAAGGACAGGTCGATATAGACCTTGTGGTCCCCGGGGCAGTAGAAGGGTCCCATGGCGGCCTCGGCGAAGCCGCAGGCGGAGCGTACCTCTCCAGAGAACAGGACCAGCTTGGGCGCCTGGTAGCGCTGTTTTCCCTGTCGGAAGATCTCGCCCCAGGTGTCCTCGGTGTCCGCCAGGACGACGGAGACGAAGTCCTTGAGTTCGTCGGGCGTGGCCCCGGCCCCCGGGGCCTGCAGGCCGCCGGCGTGAGGCGGTGGCTTTGGTTGGTGCGCGCCCTGGTCGGGCCTCGGACTCGGCAACTGAAGCTGTCCGCCGCCGGTGTCGAGTTGGGTTGTCCCACCGCCGAGGAAGGCGGTCAGATCGACCCCGAAGTAGAGGCTGACCAGAAGCAGCACGATGGTGCCCAGGCCACCGCCAACCCCGGCGCCCCGGCCCATGCGCACGGGCAGGCGTCGCCCACCGAACTCGTCGCCGGATGATCCGGCGTCGTCCCGCCGGTCCTCCACATTCTCGCTTCGCCTGCCGGTTCTCCAGTGCATACCCCCCCCATGATCCAGAGTCGTTGTGGTCAATTCAAAGCCTGGTGGATCATAGCATTGTCACCCGGTATCGCGGCGAGGTCGGGTGAATCAATGCGCCCTGGTGGCGACACTGACCTCCCAGTTGCACTGCTCGATCAGGCCCTCGACCTCCCACGGGAGCTTGACCGGCACCCGAAGTTGGTAAGTCTGGCCCTGCTCCCAGCAGCGCTCCGCTTCATCGGCGCTCAACGGGAGGCCCTGGCGGCAGAGCTCCCAGAGGGCCCGGGCTTGGCTGATGGTCATGATGGTACCTCCGGACATCTTGTTCCCGGTCGGGGTGGCCTTGGCCTGAATGTAGCCTGGATACAACAAACCTTGCGCCAACGTCCCTGGAAACCTTGCTTCTTCAAACAACTGTTGCGTCTCCACGAGGGCGTTCCTTTTATACAACGCTCGGCCCTCATGATCTTAAGGATAGATTGCCGTTGACACTTGGCAAGGGGACAG
>JBATOB010000403.1:0-14512 GCA_049290655.1 Chromatiaceae bacterium
CGGCGGGCCTGGTAAATAACGGTAGACCCGGTGTTGGCGTTGATCACCTGGACCGAAACCACCCCCCGGCCCTCTTCCCAGCCCCAATAGAGCCACAGCAGACTGCCGCTTACCATGGCGACCAGCAAGCCATAGGCCAAGGCCCGAACTCTCGCCAGGGGGATCAGCGGGGGGCGAGGCGGTGATTGGGGACCCTGGGTCTGCACCCCGGCCCGCAGGCGGGCGCGTATCACCCAGTAGATGCCGAGAATGACCGCCAGCGCGAGGAAGATCTTGCTTAACATGGGGGCAAAGGTAGCACATTTGGCTGGGTTCCGCGGTTGCGGGCCTGGAAGGGGGGGCTTAAGATCCTTTCCCATGAAGACCAAACCAACCTTGGCCCGCCAAAATTTTTCCCGCCTGAGTTGCCTGTGCCTGGCGACGATGCTGGTCATGGCCTGCAACCAACCGCCCGAACCCACCATCAACCTCTACCGGGCGATCCACGTCGGGGACCTCGATCAGATCAAGCGCCACCTGCACTGGGGCACGAATATCAACCAGCCGGGAGCGGATGGGGACTACCCCCTGCATGTGGCAGCCAAGCGTGGCCACCTGGTGGTAGTCGAGGAGCTCCTCAAGCATGGCGCGGCCACGGATGTCAGGGGCGCCAGCCATCACACCCCCCTGCAAGCCGCCTTGCTGGCCGGCAAGGTCCAGACCGCCCGCGTCCTTTTCCGATGGAGCGGCCAAGAGGACCCTCAGGCCCTGCTAGCGCAACTCGTGGAAGAGGGCGTATCGGATCGCGATGTCCTGGCCCTAGTCGTTGCCCAGGGGGCCGACGTCAACGCCGCGGATGCCTCCGGGGGGCGACTCCTGCATCATGCCGTGACCGGCGGCCAGACCCTGGTAGTCAAGCGCCTGATCACCCTGGGCGCCGAGGTCAACCTGACCGATGCCCAGGGACGTACGCCCCTAACCCTTGCCAACGCCAGCCGCCGGCGCGACATTGCGGCCCTCCTGGAATCCTTCGGCGCGAGTTCGTCGCCGGCCCATCAACCTCCCGCAGAACCATAGAGACCCACCCATGGCGGAATCCATCGACGAATTAACGGTCAGCTACACGGACGACGGCATAGAGACCGTCCAGGAACTTGGCAAGGTCATCCTCTCCCGGGGGGCCTGGACCACCATCCTCTTCCGCTATCGGGATTGGGACCGGGCTAAGGAGGCATATGGCCCAGAGAAATACAGCATCCGCCGCTATCAGAAACGCAACGGTCAATACCAGCAGCAGTCTAAATTCAATATCTCTAGCCGTGCCCAGGCCCAAACCTTGATCACCGCCCTGCAGCAGTGGGTGGACGAGAGCTGAGGAAGGCTTGGGAAGGCTGGTCAGCCTATCTGACCGGAACCTGGACACCACCCTCGGGTGACCCCTCGGGATTTGGCTCGACGGGTGGCTCCGGCGCCGGTATCACCGCTTCGGGCACGGGCTCGACTCCCCGCTCCGCGCCCTGCCCCCCTTGTGGGGCCCCCTCGGCCACTACCGCTCCAGGCAGGCCGGGCTTGGCGCCCCCCTTGGCATCCAAGGTCATGCGGCCAGCCTTGTCGTCGATGGTGAGGGTGTAACGGCTGAGGACACTCATGCCCAGCAGACCGCTATTGCCCAGCTTGGCGTCCTCAAGAAAGGCGACGCGGATATTTTCGAGGCGGCTTTGACCGAGCCAGATGGCTGGTAGGCTGCCGATACGCGCCTGGATTTTGCCATTGGCGGTCTGCATCTCACTGGGGCGCAGGCCATCGGCGGGGATACCCAGCGCCCCCAGCAGGGAGGCGGGCAGGACCACGAAATCCGCCCCCGTATCCACCAGCAGCTCCCGCGACACTCGCTTGCCGCCCTCCCCCTCCAGGGAGACCTGGACCGCGTGCTGGGTCCCGCGACGCGACGTCTTGAGTTCGATGTGGCCCGACCCGCCGGTCCCCCCAGCGGTGACCGGCGGGGAAGGAGGCACATAGGCCGTCTTCTCTCCCAGGATAATGACGCGTTCAATACCTCCCCCCGGGGCCTGGACAATGATGTGGTCAAAGTCCACCAACAGCTTGCGCAGACGGGGGTAAATATCCTCCGTACTCGCCCGGCCGACGGCCTCACCCGTGACCGCCAACCCGACCACGGTGAAACCATGGGCCGCGGACAGTCGCTCCAACTCGGCCCCGATGGGAACCTTCGTCTGAGCCCAACCGGGCGCGGATACCAGGTGGATTAACACCAAAATCCAGCGCAAGCTTCCAAGGGGGGACGGGGTCATGCCAGACAGCGCCTCGGTCTGAAGAGGGAGAGGGGGTGTGCCTAGTATGGCAAGCCTGGCCGAATTCTCCAAATCCGCCACCGCCAACCGGGCTTACCAGCATAGCGGGGCCAGGTCCGCCAACCATCCTGTTGCGCCTTATTCCCCAGCCGCCCGGGTGAGTCCTATGATGGAGACCAGGGGGCGCCAGGCCCAGAGGGCGTAGTGGTTCAGTTCGGGTAGATACATCTGGGAGATTTGACCATCGAGATAGAGGGCGTTGGGGCAGTCGAGGCGGTCCCTGAACAAGGTGCCGAAGTCATGAAAATTGACTTCGCCATCTGAGATCGCAAAGACGACCCGACCCGCGCGGTCCACGCCGACGCCATTGCGCACATAACGGCTCTCGTAGTCGGGGATGAAGCGCGGATGGAGTTCGCCCTTGATGACGAGCATGGGCCCTGACTGGATGGCCTGAAGCACCCGGCCCTCGGGCTGATAGGTATCCGCCGCCACCACCTGGGCACCCTGGTTGGTGATAAAAAAGACGCCGTTGGGCTTGAGAAAGAAATTACCCCCTCCCCCACCCCGATTAAGGGGGGCCAGGGTCTGGCCATCCTGGATGTAGAGGCCCAGGGGCGCCATTTCCCGGGAATAGATACCGCCATTTACCGCGAATACCAGTTGCTCTCCCCGAGCGTCCAGGTCCTGGCGCAGGGCGTACAGGCTGGCGTAGGGGGTGCCATCGGGACGCTTCCAGAAGAGACGCAGGGCCTGCTCCTCGCCTTTTTCCAAACGATAGACATCGAACTGGGTCTCCCGATGCTCAATGGAGAAGGCGGTGGCGGCCAATACCGGTACCGACATCAGCACCCACATCAGCGCCCCTATCCAGCAAGGCAGGGGCCAGCGCCCGTGACCCGCCATGGGCCCGAGCACCGCGCGCCCCCGTCTCATTCGCCTGATCATGGCCCTCATACCCGGATGCTCCCCGCCGCATTGCCTGGACTCAAGCTCTCATGCTACTCGCCCACCCCCCCATTTGGCATCCAGACCCGGGCCTCAGGCCTGGTTCCCGGCGCCGATTCCTTGCGAGCCGCAACCCGGCCCCTTATGCTTCGCCCTAACCTTTATGAGGCCCAAGACCATGCCGACAGTGCCGGACCTTTATCCCCCTATCGAACCCTACGCCAGTCAGCGACTACTGGTGGAGGGTCATGATCTTTACCTGGAGGAATGCGGCAACCCCCAAGGCCTGCCCGCCGTCTTCCTGCATGGCGGACCCGGCGCGGGGTGCGATCCGGTCCATCGGCGTTTCTTCGACCCGGAGCTTTACCGGATCGTTCTCTTTGACCAGCGCGGCTCTGGACGCTCCCGGCCCCACGCCGAATTAGCCAACAACAGCACCTGGCATCTGGTCGCGGACATGGAGCGCATTCGCGAACGCCTGGGCATTACCTCCTGGCTGGTCTTTGGCGGCTCCTGGGGCTCGACCCTCGCGCTGGCCTATGCCGAGACCCACCCCGAGCGGGTCTCGGCCTTGATGGTGCGCGGCGTCTTTCTCTGCCGGCCAGAAGAGATCGCCTGGTTCTATCAGGATGGCGCCCGTTGGATCTTCCCGGACTGGTGGCAGGATTTTCTGGCCCCCATACCGCCACAGGAGCGTCAGGATCTCCTCCAAGCCTATCACCGGCGCCTTACCGGGGATAACGAGATCGCCCGCCTGGCCGCCGCCAAGGCCTGGTCCCTCTGGGAGGGCCGAACCGCTACCCTGCTGGAAAATCCCCACCTGCAAAATCAGTTTGCCGGGGCCCACTTTGCCCTCGCCCTGGCGTGCATCGAGTGCCATTACTTCGTCAACCAGGCCTTCCTGGAGCCGACGCAACTCTTGCGGGATGCCCATCGCCTCAACCAGATCCCCGGCGTCATCGTCCAGGGGCGCTATGACCTCATCTGCCCCATGCGCTCCGCCTGGGAACTCCACCAGGCCTGGCCCGGATCGGAACTTGTCGTGGTGCCAGATGCGGGCCATTCGGCCTTCGAGGCCGGCACCCGCGCCGCCCTCGTCGCGGCTACCGACCGCTTTGCCCGGCCCTGAACCAAGAACCAGGCTGGATGTAGCCATGATCGGACTGCTGCAACGGGTGACCGAGGCGCGCGTCGAGGTCGCCAACGAGACGGTGGGGGCCATTGGCCGGGGGCTGCTGGTGCTGGTCGGGGTGCAAAAGGGGGATGACGCCCGCCGGGCCGAGCGCCTCCTCGAACGCCTGCTGGGCTATCGGGTCTTTCCCGACGCCACGGGCCGCATGAACCTGAGCCTGACGGACCTGGGCGGAGGTCTGCTGCTGGTCCCTCAGTTCACCCTAGCGGCGGATACCCGCAAGGGTACCCGCGCCAGCTTCACCGCCGCCGCGCCACCGGAGGAGGGTCGCCGCCTCTTCGATCTGCTCCTGGAATCGGCCCGGGCTCGCCATGCCCGGGTCGAGGCCGGGCGCTTTGGCGCCGACATGCGGGTGAGCCTGGTCAACGATGGACCCGTGACCTTTTGGCTGGAAACCTGACCGGTCGGAGGCGGGCAGCGACATGCCGCCGCGTGGAGACCCGGCTCGGGCGATGGAACAGCCGGAGGCCGCCCTCCTATGGTTTAATAGGCGTCCCTTGACACCCCTTCGCTGAAAGATATCCCGTGCCAGTAGCCATTCCTGTCCGCCGCGCCCTCGTCGAACGTCATACCCTGGAGACCCGCATCCGGGTCAGTGTCGATCTGGATGGGACCGGCCTGGCGCGGTTTAAGACAGGCCTGCCCTTCCTGGAGCACATGCTCGACCAGGTAGCGCGTCACGGACTGATCGATCTGGAGATCGAGGCCGAGGGCGACTTGCACATCGACGCCCACCACACCGCCGAGGACATCGGCATCACCCTCGGCCAGGCCCTGGCCCGCGCGGTCGGCGACAAGCAGGGCATCCGCCGCTATGGCCATGCCTATGTGCCCTTGGACGAGGCGCTCTCCCGGGTGGTGGTGGACCTCTCCGGGCGTCCTGGCTTGAGCTATCAGGTCCTGTTCACCCGCGCCATGATCGGCGCCTTCGACGTGGATCTATTCCAGGAATTCTTTCAGGGCCTCGTCAACCACGCCGCCCTGACCCTGCACATCGACAACCTGCGTGGGAACAATGCCCATCATCAGGCCGAAACCATCTTCAAGGCCTTCGGCCGCGCCCTGCGCATGGCCCTGGAACCGGACCCGCGCATGAGCGGCATCACGCCCTCCACCAAGGGGTCGCTGTGAGGCTCCGCTATCGGTCCCCGCCAAGAGGTAACACGCCTTGCTCCTGATCCCCGCCATTGACCTCAAGGATGGCCGCTGCGTGCGTCTGCGCCAGGGCCGCATGGAAGACGAGACCATCTTCTCCGACGACCCCGTCCAGATGGCTGGCCGTTGGGCAAACGCCGGCGCCCGGCGCCTGCACCTGGTGGACCTCAACGGCGCCTTTGCCGGCATCCCGGTCAACGGCACCGCTATCCGCGCCATCGCCGCCGCCTATCCGGATCTGCCAATCCAAGTCGGCGGCGGCATCCGCGACGAGGCCACCATCACCGCCTACCTGGATGCTGGGGTCAGCTACTGTATCATCGGTACTCAAGCGGTCAAGGACCCGGGATTCGTCGCCCGTGCCTGCCGGGCCTTCCCCGATCACATCATCGTCGGTCTGGACGCCCGAGAGGGTCAGGTCGCCATCAAGGGCTGGGCCGAGATCACCGATCATAGGGTGGAGGACCTGGCCCAGCGCTTCGAGGGCAATGGCGTCACGGCCATCGTCTATACCGACATCGGCCGCGACGGCATGATGACAGGACCCAACGTGGCCGCCACCCGCGCCCTGGCCGAGGCCATCCGCATCCCGGTAATCGCCTCCGGGGGCATCACCAACCTGGACGACATCCGCGCCCTCTGCGCAGTGGCCGCCAGCGGTATCGGTGCCGCCATCACCGGCCGGGCCATCTACGAAGGCACCCTGGACTTTGCCGAAGGCCAGCGCCTGGCCGATGCCCTGGCCGGCGGCTGAACCAGCCCCTTTCGTCCCTGGGCTTTCCTGAAAACCTAACTGAACAACCATGGGTATTCGCCATGACAACAGAATGGCTCGATGCCATCAAATGGAACGACCAGGGTCTGGTTCCGGCTATCGCCCAGGAGACTGGCACCGGCAAGATCCTCATGATGGCCTGGATGAACCGCGAGGCCCTGGCGGCGACCCAGGCCAGCGGCCACGCCGTCTATTGGTCCCGCTCCCGGGGTAAGCTCTGGCACAAGGGGGAGTCTTCCGGCCACGAGCAGATCGTCATGGCCCTGCGCCTCGATTGTGACGCCGATGTCATCCTGGTGGAGGTGGAACAAAAGGGCGGCATTGCCTGCCACACCGGCCGCCATAACTGCTTCTACCGCGAGTTACGGGACGGCGCCTGGGCGGAGGTCGAGCCGGTGCTCAAGGACCCCAGCGCCATCTATGGCCATTAGCTCATGAGCGACATCCTTGCACGCCTGGCCCTGGTGTTGGAGGAACGCAAGCAAGCCGAGCCGGACAGCTCCTACGTCGCCCGCCTCTACGCCAAGGGCCTGGACGCCATCCTCAAGAAAATCGGCGAGGAGGCCACCGAGACCGTCATGGCGGCCAAGGATGGCGATCCCGCCCGGATCACCGCCGAGGTCGCCGACCTCTGGTTTCACTGCCTGGTGCTACTGGCGCAGCAAGACCTTGGCCCGGACCAAGTCCTCGCGGAACTCGACCGGCGCTTCGGGCTGTCGGGGATAGCGGAGAAGGCGTCCCGGACCTAGCCGGGAACCCAGGCTCCATCCGGCGGGGTTCAGGTCCGATATTCGGCGTTGATCTTGACGTAATCGTAAGAGAGGTCGCAGGTTAGGACCTGGATGCTGGCCTGGCCTCGGCCAAGAGCGACACGGATGCCAATCTCGGGGCCCGCCATGGCGGCCCGACCCGCTTGCTCGGTGTAGCCGGGATCGCGGCCGCCGTCGCGGACGACCAGGGTATCCCCGAGCCAGATGCGCACGCGGTCGATGTCGAGCCCCTCCAGACCCGATCGCCCCACGGCGGCCAGAATGCGGCCCCAGTTGGGGTCCGAGGCAAAGAGCGCGGTCTTGACCAGGGGCGAATGGGCGATGGTATCGGCGACGCGGCGGGCCTCCCCGCGATCGGCGGCATCTTCTACCACCAGGGTCACCAGCTTGGTCGCCCCCTCCCCATCGCGGACAATGGCGATGGCCAGTTCCTGGCACAGTTCCCCGACCGCGCCACACAAGGCCCGATAATCCGCCGAGTCCTTCCCCGTGATGGGGTCATTGCCCAGGGTGCCGGTGGCGGCCAGGACACAGGCGTCATTGGTGGAGGTGTCGCCATCAACCGTGATCGCGTTAAAGGAGGTCTCAACCGCTTCCGTCAGGCAGGCCTGCAAGAGTCTCCCCTCTACCGCCACATCAGTCGCCAGAAAGGCGAGCATGGTCGCCATGTCGGGGCGGATCATGCCCGAACCCTTGGCGATGCCGGTCACCACGGCCCTCCGCCCCGCGATGCCGAAACTGCGCGAGGCCAGCTTGGGCCGGGTATCCGTGGTCATGATGGCGCGCGCGGCCAGGGGCCAGGCCCCCGCATCCAGGCCGGCCAAGGCGGCGGGCAGGGACGCCGCGATGCGATCGACGGGCAAGGGTTCGCCAATCACGCCCGTTGAAAAGGGCAGCACCGCCTCGGCGCCACAGGCCGCCAGGGCGGCGAGGGCGGCGCAACTGGCCTCGGCATCGGCCAGGCCCCGGTGACCCGTGCCCGCATTGGCGTTGCCGGAATTGATCAGCAGATAGCGGGGGGTGGCTGCCGCTAAATGGCGGCGCGCCAGGATCACGGGCGCGGCGCAGAAGACATTGCGAGTAAAGACCGCAGCGCACTGGGCCTCGGGGGCCAGTTCCATGAGACAGAGGTCCTTACGGTTCTGGTAGCGAATGCCGGCGGCCACCGCCGCCAGTCGCACCCCCGGTACGCCTTCAAAGGGAATCGGCTCTTCGCTCATCACCGCCACCCACCTGGCCCATGTGCCTCAATACTCAATTATGTTCGGGAGCCCCGGCCGAACTTCACCAGGCGGGATGTCGCTGGCGGACGCCGGATGCGGCCGGCTCAACTCGCCTTGCCGTGGCAGTGCTTGTATTTCCTTCCCGAACCGCAGGGGCAAGGCTCATTGCGACCGACCTTGCGATCCTCGCGCACATAGGGTTGCTCATGCTCGCGTCCCCCATCGGGATGGGCTCCGACGGGCTCCTCCGGGGCGTCGAGACCATGAAATTCCTCGTGCTTAAACTCGAACTCGCGCTCGGGGACCTGCCGCGGTTGCTGGGGGACGGCCCCGCCCTCGGTAGCCAGTTGCAGCCGCGACAGGGTACCCACCACCTCCGACTTGATGCTGTCGAGCATGGCGGAGAACATCTCGAAGGCCTCGCGCTTGTATTCCTGCTTGGGATTCTTTTGGGCATAGCCGCGCAGGTGAATACCCTGGCGCAGATAGTCCATGGCGGCGAGGTGGTCCTTCCACTGGGTATCCAGGGTCTGAATCATGACGGCCTTCTCGACCTGGCGCATGACCTCGGGTCCGACCTGCCGTTCCTTGTCCGCGTAGCGCTCCGCCAGGTCGTCCAGAACGCGCTGGCGCAGGGTCTCCTCATGCAGCGCATCATCGCTCTCCAGCCATAGGCGCAGGGGCCAGTCACCGCCGACAAGGTCGGTCAAGGCCTTTTCGGCGCCAGGCAGATCCCACTGCTCCTCCAGACTCTGGGGCGGGATATGGCGATCCAGGAGGGCGCCCAGGACATCGGCCCGCCAGACGGCGATGGTATCGGAGATATCCAGGGCATCCATCAACTCGCGTCTTTGCTGATAGATGACCTTGCGCTGATCGTTGGCGACATCATCAAATTCCAGCAACTGCTTGCGGATATCGAAGTTGCGGCCCTCGACCTTGCGTTGGGCATTCTCGATGGCCTTGGTTACCCAGGGGTGCTCGATGGCCTCGCCCTCCTGCATGCCGAGTTTCTGCATCATGGCCCCGACCTTCTCGGAGGCGAAGATGCGCATCAGGCTATCTTCCAGGGACAGGTAGAAGCGGCTGGACCCTGGATCGCCCTGGCGGCCGGAACGGCCACGCAACTGGTTGTCGATGCGGCGGGATTCGTGACGTTCGGTACCCACGACATGCAGACCGCCCGAGGCGAGCACCTGGGCGTGGCGTAGCTTCCAGACCTCCCGGGCCGCCTGGCGCTGGGCCTCGTCCTTGATCTCCTCCAACTCGGCATCCAGGCTCCCGCCCAGCACGATGTCCGTGCCACGGCCCGCCATGTTGGTGGCGATGGTCACGGCCCCAGGCCGGCCGGCCTGGGCGATGATGCCCGCCTCGCGCTCGTGCTGCTTGGCATTGAGAACCTCGTGAGGTATTTTTTCCGCCTTAAGCAGGCCAGAGATAAGCTCGGAGGTCTCGATGGAGGCCGTACCGACCAGGGCCGGCTGGCCACTCTTCACGCAGTCGCGGATGTCCTCGATGATGGCCTGATACTTCTCCTTGGCGGTGAGAAAGACCAGATCGCCACGGTCGTCGCGGATCATGGGCTGGTTGGTGGGGATGACCACCACCTCCAGGCCATAAATCTGCTGGAATTCGTAGGCCTCGGTATCGGCCGTGCCGGTCATGCCCGCCAGCTTGGGATAGAGGCGGAAGAGATTCTGGAAGGTGATGGAGGCGAGGGTCTGATTTTCCTGCTGGATGGTGACCCCCTCCTTGGCCTCCACCGCCTGATGCAGGCCCTCGGACCAACGCCGCCCCGGCATGGTGCGGCCGGTGAATTCGTCCACGATGACGATTTGGCCATCACGAACGATGTATTCGACGTTCTTGTGAAAGAGGACGTGGGCACGCAGAGCGGCATAGACATGGTGCATGAGGGCGATGTTGGCCGGATCGTAAAGGCTCTCACCCTCGCCGAGCAGGCCCATGTCCGACAACATCTCCTCGACATGCTGGTGACCTTCCTCGCTCAGGAAGGCCTGGCGGGCCTTCTCGTCCACCGAGTAGTCGCCGGGGCCGAAGTCCGGCTTGCCTTCCTCGTTGGTGATCGGGTCCTGGCGGGTCAGAAGCGGGATGATGCCGTCGATTTTCTTGTAGAGGTCCGTGTTGCCCTCGGAGGGACCCGAGATGATGAGCGGGGTCCGGGCCTCATCGATGAGGATGGAGTCCACCTCGTCCACGATGGCATAGAAGGGATCACGCTGGACTCGCTGCTCGGGCGTGAAGGCCATATTGTCGCGCAGGTAATCGAAGCCGAATTCGTTGTTGGTGCCGTAAGTAATATCGGCGGCATAGGCCTCGCGACGGGTAACGGCAGGCAGATACCGGTAACCCTGGCCGGCGGTAGGCTCAAAATCGAAATCCAGGACATAGGAGGCGGCGTCCGGACCCATGCCGCCCGAAGAGTTGATGACGCCAACCGAGAGCCCCAGAAAGGTATAGACACGTCCCATCCAGGCCGCGTCGCGGCGGGCCAGGTAGTCGTTAACCGTGACCACGTGCACGCCCTTGGCGGGCAAGGCGTTGAGATAAGCCGCCAGGGTCGCCACCAGGGTCTTACCCTCGCCGGTACGCATCTCGGCGATGCGGCCGTCGTTGAGAACCATGCCGCCGATCATCTGGACGTCAAAGTGGCGCATGCCCAGCACCCGGCGTCCGGCCTCGCGCACGACGGCGAAGGCCTCGCCCATCAGGGTATCAAGGTGGGCGCCCGCCGCCAATCGGCTCCGGAACTCGGCGGTCTTGGCCCGCAAGGCCTCGTCGGAGAGTTTTTCCACCGCCGGTTCCAGAGCGGTAATCTCCGCGACCGTCTTGGACATCTTCTTCACAAGCCGATCATTGCGGCTGCCGAAGACCTTTTTGAGCAGATTTGTGACCATGCGAGGAATTGTCCGAAGTAGGAAAATCTAGGGAAATAATACCGCAACAGCGGTTACGAAGCCGTACCCGATTGCCCCGCGGGCCTATCGCCGGGGCTGAGTCGGGTCGGAAGGGAGGTGCCGTCGCGGCCACGACAAGCCCAAGGGGGCTCAATATTCCTACTTGGGGAGATCAAGACCCGCTAATCGCAAGGGATTCATGGCCACGCCATCCCTGAGCACCTCGAAATGGAGGTGGGGGCCCGTGGAGCGACCGCTATTGCCCAAGGTGGCGATAACCTGGCCCTTGGTCACCAGATCGCCCACCTCGACCAGCAGCTTCTTGCAGTGGGCATAGCGGGTCACCAGGCCATTGGCGTGGCGTATTTCCACCGTTCGCCCATAGCCGCTGGCCGACTCACTGAAGATCACCAGTCCATCGGCAACGGCCAAAATGTCGCTACCCATCTTGCCGGCGTAGTCGATGCCACTATGGAAGCTGCTGCCACCATGGATGGGGTCCTTGCGCGCACCAAAGTAGGAAGACACATAACCGGATCGGACGGGGAGGCCCGGGACCAGACTCCCTTCCCCCAATTCCCGCTCCATGGTTAACTGATCGAGCAACCTCAGCTTGCGGCCTCGATCCAGCAATTGACCGGACAGGCGAGCCATCTCCAACGCGAATTCATCGGCCGAGGACGGCAGGGTCTCATGAGGTTCGGGACCACCTTGGGGAGGGGTATACTGAAAATCGAATTCCTCGGGGCTGAGACCGGCCTTTTCGACCAGTCGCTCGCCAAGGGCATTGAGGCGGAGGATTTCCGCCTGCATCTGACCAAGCTTGAGGCTCAGGGCATTGAGCTCACCGGAGGATCCCAGCTCACTGATCGCGAGATCATCGCTTTTCATCTGGACCAGGGAGGCCAAAAGCATGGGACTCCGATCGCCGCGTGCCTCGCTCGCTAAACGGATTTGACCGTACCAAAAGCCGGCGGCACCCGCGCCAGCAACCACCATGGCTAGGACCAGGACACTGAGCCAAAGCTGCGTCCGGGGTCCAATGCCAACATGACATCGGTGCGAAAAGCAGTTTTTCATCCAGTAATTCCGTTGCAAAAAACTTGGTTATCTTACCGGACGACTGCCCCCCCGCCAAGCAAAAAATGGTTAAAATTCCCTCCATGCCTGCCTGCACGGCAAGCTAATCGTTATAAATCAATTTATTAAAACCACTTTTTGACCACTTTACGCCATGGCCATCAAACCCCTCCGCCACGCCCTCCGCTGCCTGAGCGACAGCGAGACCCAGGGCGCGCTGCTAGCCCTCATCGACCGGCGGCGCCAGTTATTGCAAGCCATCCGCGCTCGCCTGTCGCCCCCGCTCGACGCCCATTGCCTTTACGCCACCCTGGAAGGGGGTAAGCTGACCTTGGTCACGGACTCACCGGCCTGGGCCTCGCGCCTCCGCTTTCAGACCCCGGAGTTGACGGCCGAACTGGTAAGCACCCATGGGGAAATCGAGGCATGCCGGGTTCGCGTCCAACCCTTGGCGGTTGCCAGGCGGGCATTGGACGCGGAAAGACCCAGGGCGCGGATTTCCCCGGCCACGGTGTCCCTATTAAGGCAGGCGGCGGAGGCTCAGGGCGATACGGAACTTGGGCGGGCGCTGTGCCGGCTGGCACAAGCCGGCGCCAGGAATATTTAACCCGGCGCCGGCTTAGGTCATGGAGAGAAAAGGGAAAAGATCAGGCGATGGCCAACTGCAGGCGGCGGACTCGCGCCGAGGCGGCGCCATCCTCCTCGTAAGAGACCTCTTCCCAGGCGGACCTGTCGGCGATCAGGGCACGCAGGAGCTGATTGTTCAGCCCATGACCCGATTTGTAGCCCCGGAAGGCACCGATCAGGGAATGACCCAGGAGATAGAGGTCGCCGATGGCGTCGAGGATCTTATGGCGGACAAACTCGTCCTCGTAACGCAGCCCTTCCTCGTTCAGCACCCGGTAGTCATCCACCACCACCGCATTATCCATGCTCCCACCCAAGGCTAGGTTCTGTTGGCGCAGGGCCTCAATGTCGCGCAGAAACCCGAAGGTACGGGCCCGGCTGACCTCCTTGACGAAAGAGGTAGCGGACAGATCGACGGTCGCCGCACGGGTACGGGAGGGGAAGGCCGGGTGATCGAAATCGATGGCGAACTCCACCTTAAAGCCATCATAGGGCTCGAACATGGCGTACTTGTCGCCGTCCTCCACCCGGACCCGGCGTTTGATGCGCACAAAGCGCTTGGCACGATTCTGCTCCTCGATGCCCGCCGACTGGATCAGGAAGACGAAGGGGCCGGCGCTGCCATCCATGATGGGCACTTCCGCCGCGCTGACATCCACATAGGCATTGTCGATGCCGAGGCCGGCGAAGGCCGAGAGCAGATGCTCCACGGTCGAGATGCGCACGCCATCCTTAACCAGGGTGGTGGATAGTCGGGTATCGCCGACATTCAGCGGACAGGCGGGGATATCCATCGGCACCGCGAGATCGGTGCGGCGAAAGACGATGCCCGTGTCCGGTGCCGCGGGGCGCAGGGTCAGAAAGACCTTGTCACCGGTGTGCAAGCCGACGCCTGTGGCGCGGATGACATTTTTGAGCGTACGCTGCCTGATCATCGCCCCACTCCTCTTGGTGCCCGTTGCTTAATCGGATATGGCCCGGGTCTATCCCCGTTTGGCCTAATTTATTGGGATGGCGCCCTTTTCCCGCTCACGGCGAAAAACCGCGCCCCAACCCCTAAGGGTTTTCCCGCATTATCATCCCGAGCCGGGTTTTGTTGCAAGAAAATCGTATTGTTTTTCTTCTCGAAGGCCAGCACCGCCGAAGGCGCCAAGGGGGAGGGAAGTCACGACAGGATCCGCCGGTGGCCCCTGGACCACCGGCGGCACGTCTCTTGCGCTCATCCAGGATGAGCCTGCCCGACCGAGGCAAGCCCATCCTGGACCTCAGTCCGCCTGACGACGCAGGAAGGCGGGTATGTCCAGATAATCCAGGTCGGGCTGCGTATCGGCGGTGGAGGACTTGGTTTTACGGCCAAAGGGATCCGCGTAGCTGGAGGCCTTGGGCGTGGTGCGGTCATTGGCCACCACATGCAGCCGGGGGCTGTCGGCGCGCCCCTGGGCACTCCCGCGGCTGCGGTTACCGCCGAGGCCGGTGGCAACCACGGTGACCCGCATCTCGTCGTCCAGGTCGGGATCGATGACGGTGCCCACC
>JBATOB010000404.1:0-3385 GCA_049290655.1 Chromatiaceae bacterium
AATTCCTGGAGCCACTTGACGGCGGTCTTGGGGCCGCAGTTGGGGACGCCGGGGATGTTGTCCACGCTGTCGCCGACCAGGGTCAGATAATCGACGATGCGTTCCGGCGGCACGCCGAACTTGTCGATGACGCCCTGGCGATCCAGGCGCTCGTCGCTCATGGTGTTGATGAGGGTGACATGATCGCCGACCAGTTGCGCCAGATCCTTGTCGCCGGTCGAGATAAGGGTCGCCAGCCCTTGGGCGGCGGCGCGGGTCGCCAGGGTACCGATGACATCGTCCGCCTCCACTTCCGGCACCCGCAGCAGGGGCAAGCCCAGTGCCCGGATGATGGCGTGCAGGGGCTCGATCTGTTCCCGCAGATCCTCCGGCATGGCGGGACGATGGGCCTTGTAGGCGGGAAAGAGGTCGTCCCGAAAGGTCTTGCCAGGGGCATCGAAGATCACGGCCATGAGTTCGGGCCGGTAGTCCTCCCGCAGCTTGCGCAGCATGTTGAGCACCCCAATCAGGGCGCCCGTGGCCTCGCCCTTGGAATTGCTCAGCTTGGGTAGGGCGTGATAAGCGCGAAAGAGGTAGGAGGAGGCGTCAACGAGGACCAGGGGGTAGGAGGGTTCCATGGCGGGCATCCGTGGCGGCAAGGCGAATCGCCGGATGGCGTGCGGCGATCCCGGGAATCAGATCAACTGGAGGAGCAGGGGGGCGATCTCGCGATAGACCAGGGGCAGGGGGGCCTTGTGGCTCAGGGTCAGGATCCGGGTGCCGCTGGGATAGATCAGATGGTAGGTCTGGGACAGGTGCAGGTCCCCCTCGCTCGCCACCAGTTCCATCAGGGTCGTGAAGGCGCGGCTGTCCCCCTCGCCGAGGTTAAGCTCCACCTCTTCGATACGCAGCAGGCCAGCCTCGAGCGCGACCTCGGGCGCCTCTTCGTGGCTATTGCCTAAAAAGAGGGGGTAAAGGAAATGCTTGATCTCCGACGACAGGATGAGTCCCAACTGATTTTCGCCATGCAGCCAGACTAGTCCGCGCGGATCGCTCGCGTCTTGCTCATGGGCCCCAAAAGCCGTCGCCCAACCAGGAAAAAAAGCGGTATAACGGCGTACTTTGCGTTCTGTCGGCATGGCGATTCCCCTTGGCTGTTGGCCTGGATACTACCGGAAGAAAGCCGCCTGGTCATGCGGAGTTTTATGGGTTGTTTACATTGACCCAGGGAACTCGGGAGGGATGGATCCAGACTCCAGGGGAGATGCCCCCAGCGGGGTTTGGAGATCAAGGCGCATGAGGGTCTCGACCCGTACGGAGCCCTGGCTAGGGGTCGGGATTCTCGACAGAGGTTCCAGGCGCTTGGAATCCAGATCGCGGACATCGTTCCAGTCGCTGTCGGCGGCCGGGGTCAAGGGACCCAGGGCCGCGCCTTGAAGCAGTTCCGGCGCCTCGGTCGCCCCGGTCTACAGGGCGATCAAGGCCAGGACGGCCCAGGGCATCGCGACCGGCCCCCTGGGTATTGACGACGATGGCGTGGGGGGATAGCCCTCGGTCTCCCAGGGCACTGGCAGGGTTTCGCGAACCTCCGGGCGCAGGGCCGCCAGGGTACGGCGGTTGTAGCCCCTCTTCTGGACGGGGAGGCCCTCGCAAATCACGCGGAGAACCGAGGTGCCGCCCCTGTGCCCCGGAGTCCAGACTAACGCAGATAACGGTCATCCAGGTTCGCCGGGCAGAGCACATCGCGCATGATACCGATCAGATCCAACAACTGGGGGTTGCGGATGCGATAGAAGATGCGGTTGGCCTCCTTGCGGGCCACCACGATGTTCTTGTTACGCAACTGCTCCAGGTGCTGGGAGATGTTGCTCTGGGAGGTGCCGGTACGTTCGACGATCTCCCCCACGGACAGCTCCCGGTCGCCCAGGGAACAGATGATCTTCCACCGCAAGGGATGGGCCATGGCCTTGAGGGCATTGGCGGTCAGGGAAGTCTCTTCATCTTCCGGCAGGGTGTTGTGGTCTGGCTCGGTCATGGACGGCTCCTAAAGGGGTTCTTGAGCGGTCTGAGCCGCGTCTTCCATATCTTGATCGACACGGACATAGCCCGTCATGTCCTTGGCGATGCAGATGATATCGGCGATACCGCCGTCCGGATCGCGTACGGCGGTACGGGAAAAGAGGATGGGCACGCGGCGACCGTCGCTGGCGATAAAGCGGGCATCGATCTTGCTCAAGGCTCCTGCTCGGATCAAGGCCTCCAGCCAGAGACCCATGAAGGCGCCGGCCACCTCGTCGCCCTCCTCCTCGAAGACGTCGCCGATGGACATGCCCCACAAGTCCGATTCCCGGTAACCGAGCATCCGGCAGGCGGCGGGATTGGCGGACTTGATCTCCCCCTGGGGATTCAAGACCAGGAGGGCCTCGCCCATGTAGGCAATGATATTCTCCAGGTACTGCTTGGCCTGGGCCAGCTCGGCGGTGCGCTCGGCGACCTGACGCTCCAGCGCCTGGTTCAGTGCCCGCTCCTTCTCGATCAGCCGGAAGTAGGCGCTGATCTTATTGATGAGTTGGTTGTCCTCGATGGGCTTGAGCAGATAATCGACGGCCCCGATGGCATAGCCGCGCTGTTGGAACTCCTCGGATTTAAAGGCGGCGGTGAGGAAAATGATGGGGATATCGCGGGTGCGCTTGCGCATCTTCAGCAGGGCGGCGGTCTGGAAGCCGTCCATCTCCGGCATCTGCACATCCAGGATGATGAGGTCTATGTCCGGGTGGTGCAATGTCAGGTCGATAGCCTGCTGTCCGGATGTGGCCTCGAGGATAGTCACATCGGTGCGTGCCTCGATCAATGTCCGCAAGGTGAAAAGATTGTGGGCATGATCATCAACGATGAGGAGTTTGAAGCCGGAATAGCGGTTCATGCCGTCTCTTGCTTGCTCCAATTTTCTCCGGCGCTCAGGTTGGCGGCGAGGACCGCCTCCAACCTGGATCGCGTCACGGGTTTTGCGACAAAATCATGTGCGCCAGCTTCAAGATAGCTGTCGCGGGCTTTCGTTTCTCCGAACCGACCGATGATAACCAGCGGGAGGGTTCCCGCCGGGGCATCCAGGCGAATAGCCTTAATCGTATCACAGGTATTGGCCAGAGACACCATTTCGGCCAAAAGGACAAGGGCGCAGCCAGCCTCCTCCCGCAGGGTTTCTCGGGCCTCCTCGGCATCCGCCGCCATCTGGATGCGCAAGCCGAAGGACTCCAGCATCCGCGTCTCCGCCACCAAACTGGCGGCGTCGCTTTCCACCAGCAGGACCCAGCGCCCCGCGTAACCACCGCCCTGAGTGCCGACCTCTGGCAGCTCTTCGAGCATGGGCGGGAAGCCTTGTGGCTCGTCCGGCTCGCCCCCGGGA
>JBATOB010000405.1:0-2746 GCA_049290655.1 Chromatiaceae bacterium
GGTTCATAGCGGGGGCGAATCGCGCCGGTCAGGCTCCAGGTATCGGTGGCTATGTCCTCGACCGGGGCGGTGAGGACAAAAGGCGGCAAGGCCTCGGTGGCCGCCTGGTCGAAACTCGGATGGCAACCCGTGACCAACCCGAGCCCGATCAGGATCGCGCCGCCCGTCACCAGTCCCTTTATCCCGTCTCGCATGGTTCTGTTCCTGAAATACCCAACACACCTGAGTTTTCGGTTTCCCGGGCCGGATGGTGTCTGGCGGGGGACGCCGTGAATACGTCCCTGTAGGCTTGGCGACAGCATCCCTGCTGTCGACACCCCCGCCAGCCCCCATCCGGCCCTCCCGAGATAGGCCGGTGAATGACCAGCGCTGTATAGAACAGAGGCTGGGTTAGCTACGCCTGGCCGGCACCCTGGGGGGTTCGCCAGGGATTTAAACCGGAAATGGCTGCCCCTCGCGCCCAAAGGCCCGGATGCGCGCCACCAGGCGCTGAACATCAGCCTCCTCGGGCAGGGTGCGGCCCATGAGCCAGCCGTGCAGGGTCTGGTCCTGGGCCTCGAGCATGCGGGAGAAAGTGGCCTGCTCGTCGGCATCCAGGGTCCGGAAGTCCTCATCCAGAAACCGCAGCAGGGCAACATCCAGTTCCAACATCCCGCGCCGGCATTGCCAACGCAGGCGGCGGATTTCCTCGTCTTGAAGGTGACTCGCGGTCATGGTGCCGTGCCTGCGGAATGAAGGGTGCCAAAAATTGTACGCCGGCCCTTCCCCAGTGGCGAATCCCAGGGGAAATTCGCCGGGAAGCCGCCAAGGATAGCGCGTTTGGGTTAAGATGCAGCGAGATTGGCCAGGATTCTGACCGGCTTGCCCGCGTCCTGGCCGCAATACTGTCAGCGCCGCTTTTAATTGACGGGTTCGACCCCGATTTTGTCAGCCAGAGCGTCATTACGCCGCCCAACCGACCCCAAGAGATCGATCAAGCCAATGAAATATAAGCCCGTTACCATCTTCCTCTGGTTCGCCGCCGGCCTCTGGCTGATGATGCTGATCAACGGCTTCGAGTTTAACGCCGGGCCTAACCCCAGCCGCATTACCTATAGCGAGTTCCTCGCGGACGTCGCGGATGGCGCCGTGGCCGAGGTGACCATCCAGGAACAGGATATCCAGGGGACGCGCACGGATGGCAGCTTCTTCGAGACCTACAGCCCCGGCGACCCAGCCCTGATGCGTGATCTCCTCGATAGCAAGGTGACGGTGCGGGCCATGCCGCCGGATCGCCCCGGCCTGCTGGCCCAGATACTCGCCTCCTGGCTGCCCTTCCTGGTCCTCATCGGCGTCTGGTTCTGGTTTGTCCGCCGGGGCATGAACGGTGGCGGCGGTGGCGGCGGTGGCGGTCTCTTCAATTTCGGCAAGAGCCGCGCCCGCCAGCACGCCGAGGGCGAGGTCAAGGTCACCTTTGCCGATGTGGCTGGCGTCGAGGAAGCCAAGGAGGAGGTCTCGGAACTGGTGGACTTCCTCCGTGACCCCGGCAAGTTCCAGAAGCTCGGTGGCAAGATCCCCAAGGGCGTGCTGATGGTTGGCCCCCCCGGCACCGGCAAGACCCTGCTAGCCCGCTCCATCGCGGGCGAGGCCAAGGTACCCTTCTTCAGCGTCTCGGGCTCGGATTTCGTGGAAATGTTCGTGGGTGTCGGCGCCTCGCGGGTGCGCGATCTCTTTGAGCAAGCCAAGAAGCAGGCCCCCTGCATCGTCTTTGTGGATGAGATCGACGCCGTGGGCCGCCGCCGCGGCGCCGGCCTGGGGGGTGGTCACGACGAGCGGGAGCAAACCCTGAATCAAATGCTGGTGGAGATGGATGGCTTTGCCGGTACCGAGGGCATCATCGTCATCGCCGCCACCCACCGCCCGGACGTCCTGGACCCGGCCCTGCTGCGGCCGGGCCGCTTCGACCGCCAGGTGGTCGTGGGTCTGCCGGACCTGGCCGGACGCGATGCCATCCTTAAGGTCCACATGCGCAAGGTGCCCATCGCCGCCGACGTGGAGGCCCGCACCCTGGCTCGCGGCACCCCCGGATTCTCAGGGGCAGACCTGGCCAATCTAGTGAACGAGGCCGCCCTCTTCGCGGCGCGCACGGGCCTGGCCGAAGTCACCATGGCCATGTTCGAGAAGGCCAAGGATAAGATTATGATGGGCACCGAGCGCCGCAGCGTGGTGATGTCCGACCACGAGAAGAAGCTGACGGCCTATCACGAGGCCGGTCATTGCATCATCGGCCGCCTGGTGCCGGACCACGACCCGGTGCACAAGGTCAGCATCATCCCCCGTGGCCGGGCCTTGGGCGTCACCCTCTTCCTGCCGGAAAAGGACCGCTACAGCATGACCAAGCGCCAACTCGAGAGCCAGATCTCCACCCTCTTCGGGGGCCGGCTGGCGGAGGAACTCATCTTCGGGCCCGAATCCGTCACGACGGGCGCCTCCAATGACATCGAGCGCGCCACCGAGATCGCCCGCAACATGGTCACCCGTTGGGGCCTCTCCGATGGCCTGGGGCCTCTGGCCTACTCCGATGACGAGGGCGAGGTGTTCCTCGGCCGCTCCGTGACCCAGACCAGCAAGATCTCGGCACGGACGGCGCGGTCCATCGATCAGGAGATCCGCGCCATCATTGATCGCAACTACCAACGCAGCAAGGCAATCCTCCTGAGCGAGATGGACAAGCTCCATGCCATGGCCGAGGCCCTGCTGCAATTCG
>JBATOB010000406.1:0-7756 GCA_049290655.1 Chromatiaceae bacterium
ACTGTCGTCAGCCGCTCGGCGCCGGCAAAGGGCTGTGCGGGGTCCGCCAATCGCGTGAGCACGGCAAACTGGTCTCCGTCGAGTCGCGCCAAGACGTCACCAGGACGCAGGCAGTCGCTCAGCCTGACGGCTGTCATGCTGATAATCCGATCGCCAATCTCGTGACCCAGGGTGGAATTCACATCCCCAAAGCGGTCAATACCCAGCACCAATAATGACCAGCCGGTTGGCGAGATGAATTCCTTTTCGGACATCTCCACCAGCGCTCGGAGTGCATACCGATTGGGCAAACCGGTGAGTTCGTCGGTGAAGGCCCGGCGCCGCTGTTCATTGGCCTCCGCTGCATCATGAATGGCGTAGTTCAGGCGGAAGAGGGATAAGGCCAAGGTTGCCACCGCGGCGTAGCGGGCAAATTCACCAAAGGGACCTTCGGGACCCCAGCCAAGGGCCAACGCGGAGGCAATCACCGCCAGTGATGCCGGCAACATGCCCCGGAGTGACAGGACTGGGGCGGGTTGCAGCGTCTCCAGACCGAGGATCGCCGCCCAGGCCAGGGCGAGGACACTGATCAGCCAGCCGGTATCCAGCCAGGACCCCTCGACGTAGGCGTCTTGGGCCATCAGGACCCAGTAAAGGGTGTCGGCCAGGGAAAAGGCCACAAAACTCAAGATGATCAGCCACCACCCCCGCGATACGCGCAGGCGGTGGACATACACCAGCATGATGCTCAGGGCCATCAAGACCAGGTCCCCGGTGACATAGATGCCCTCGATCAGCAGGGAGCCCTCTGGGTCGGACATCGCGATTTCGGACAGCCACCATTGGATAAGGACCGCCAGAACGACGATGAGGCCACCGCTGACGACCAGGGCATCATGGAGGTTACGATGGCGTCGCGGGGTCTCGCCCATGAGTAGCCACAAGGCGATGACTTGAAACGGGTAATAGGCCAGCCACAGGATGTCCTCCGGTGGGAGCGTCAGGGGTTCTTCCCGCCAGTGACCCTGGATCCCCCACCAGGCCTCTCCCATGGCATACAGGATCACCCCGGCGGCAAGCATGGACCAGCCCAGGCCTTGAGGTCCCCCACGCGCTGCCCGAATCACGACGACGACCCCGGCGAGCAAGATCACCGAAACGTACAAGCCCCCGTCAATCCAGCCCACGTAGGAGCCGGGGGTATGCACCACCACGTAGGCCGCGAACACCCCCGCCAGGATGGTCGCGATGCCCGCCAGCGCGACCATGAGTCGCCCCCAACCTGATTTATTCCACGCCTGCCGTTCCATTCTTGTTCACTTAATTCGGACTTGCCCGGATGGCACTATGATAAACACTCGGGCGCCGCTGGTGTCGGATCGTTATCGCGTCGAGCAAGACGCGGCATCACTTTCTCGCTATACGAGTTCTCTTATACCTCGAATCATCAATTGTTATTTTACTTATAGACGGTCCTCCGCTAAGGTATCGGCCTAGTTCCCGAGCGCTGGTTTTCGACCGGAGGCCGGGAGGGGGGGACCGCCCCTGGGGTGGCCCGTAAAATATCTAAAATAGAATGGGTAAAAACCATGGCACTCGACCAGTCCGCGCGCTACTCCGACCTCAGCCTGAAAGAAGCCGACCTGATCGCGGGTGGCAAGCACATCCTCGTTGCTTACAAGATGAAGCCCAAGGCCGGTCACGGCTACCTGGAGGCTGCCGCTCACTTCGCCGCCGAGTCCTCCACCGGCACCAACGTCGAGGTCTCCACCACCGATGACTTCACCAAGGGTGTCGATGCCTTGGTCTACTACATCGATGAGGCGACCGAGGATATGCGCATTGCCTATCCCCTGGAATTGTTCGATCGCAACATCACCGACGGTCGCATGATGATCGTGTCCTTCCTGACGCTGGTTATCGGCAACAACCAGGGCATGGGGGACATCGAGTACGGCAAGATCCATGACTTCTACATGCCCGAGCGCGCCATCCAGTTATTCGACGGTCCCGCCAAGGACATTTCCGACATGTGGCGCATCCTCGGCCGCCCCATGAAGGACGGTGGCTACATCGCCGGCACCATCATCAAGCCCAAGCTCGGCCTGCGCCCCGAGCCCTTCGCCGCCGCCGCTTACCAGTTCTGGCTGGGTGGAGACTTCATCAAGAACGACGAGCCCCAGGGCAACCAGGTCTTCTGTCCCGCCAAAAAGGTCTATCCCCTGGTCTATGACGCCATGAAGCGCGCCCAGGACGAGACCGGCGAGGCCAAGCTCTTCTCCGCCAACATCACCGCCGACGACCACTACGAGATGTGCGCCCGCGCCGACTTCATCCTGGAGACCTTCGGGCCCGATGCGGACAAGGTCGCCTTCCTGGTGGATGGTTTCGTCGGCGGCCCCGGCATGATCACCACCGCCCGCCGTCAGTACCCCGGTCAATACCTGCATTATCACCGCGCCGGCCACGGCATGATCACCTCGCCGTCCGCCAAACGTGGCTACACCGCCTTCGTCCTGGCCAAGATCTCCCGGCTGCAGGGCGCTTCGGGTATCCATGTCGGCACCATGGGCTACGGCAAGATGGAAGGTGACGCGGACGACAAGATCATCGCCTACATGATCGAGCGCGATGAGTGCCAGGGCCCGGTTTACTTCCAGAAGTGGTATGGCATGAAGCCCACCACACCCATCATCTCCGGTGGCATGAACGCCCTGCGCCTGCCCGGCTTCTTCGAGAACCTGGGGCACGGCAACGTCATCAACACCTCCGGTGGCGGCGCCTACGGCCACATCGACTCCCCGGCGGCCGGCGCCATCTCGTTGCGCCAGTCCTACGAGTGCTGGAAGGCCGGTGCCGATCCGATCGAGTTCGCCAAGAGCCACAAGGAATTCGCGCGTGCCTTCGAGTCCTTCCCTCACGATGCCGACAAGCTCTACCCGGGTTGGCGCGAGAAGCTGGGCGTACACAAATAAGCGGTTAGCCCGAGGCTGCGGGCGCTGGTGGCGGGGTAGGGTTACCCCGCCTCTCTTCGGACGCTCCCGCGTCAGAAGTCCATGCATCAGGGAAGACGGGGAGGACTCTCGCGCAAGGCCCTTCGGTCTGGCCCCGTGGCGGAGTGAGAACGATAAGTCGGGTAACGACAAGCCGCCGGACCCTTTCTGTTTAGTCGATAGGGGCGGGTACCGGTGGCGCCTCTTCCGATGCGCCCCATGATTTCACGCGACTTTGGCTGGGTTGGCCTTCTGGCCAAGCCAGGCGTTTCAGGGTCACCGCCACGGCAAAAAATCCAGCGGTGGCCGTGACGTGGGTGGCGGAGCCAAGCCCGCCGCAGTTGAGATGGGAGGGCTGGCCCGCAATCCCGCAGGAATGGACCCCGTCCGGCGACAGGATGCTGTCCTCCATGGAATAGACGGCGGGCACGGCAAAGCGCCGCTTCGGATTGAGCGGAAAGCCGAAGCGCCGACGTAACTCCTTGCGGGTCCGCGAGAGCAGACTATCCTTTTCGGTGCGACTCAAATCGGCGATGCCGAGGCGGGTGGGATCGACCTTACCGCCCATGCCCCCCACGGTCACCACGAACTGCTTGCGACGGCGACAGCCGGCGATGATCAGGGCCTTCTCGCGGTAGTGGTCGATACAGTCGATGACGGCGTCGAAGCCGGTATCCAATAGGCCATCGATGTTGCTGGCTGCCACGAAGTCATCGACCAAATGGACCTGGGTGGCGGGATTGATGTCCGTTACCCGCTCGGCCAGGACCTGAATCTTGGCGCGGCCCAGGGTCGAACTCAGGGCCGGGAGTTGGCGGTTGATGTTGGACTCGGCGATATGGTCCATATCGACCAGGGTCAGGCGACCCAGGGCGCTCCGCGCCAGGGCCTCCACCACCCAGGAGCCGACACCGCCAACGCCAATGACGGCGACATGGGCCAGCCGCAGCCGCTCCAGCCCGGCGCGGCCATACAGGGCCGCGATGCCGCCGAAGCGGCGCTCCGCGTCCATCATGCCGCCCCCTCCGGAGAAGGGGGGGGGCGCCCCTGGCCCAGGGCGCTAGAATGCAGCCATTCCCGCCCGCGGGCCGGCCCGCCAGGCCTCCGGGCCCTCGGTTCCAGCGGTACGCAATCTCCAGGAGAAGTCATAGTGCCGAACAGCATCGCCCAATACAAAGTCACCCAAGAGCCCTATTACAACCCCCAGGGGGACGAGATCACCCTCTATGAGGCCGCCTACGCCGAGCGCCTGCCGGTCATGATCAAGGGACCGACCGGCTGTGGCAAGTCCCGCTTTGTCGAACACATGGCCTGGCGCCTGGGCAAGCCCCTCATCTCGGTCGCCTGCAACGAGGACATGACCGCCTCCGACCTGGTGGGCCGCTATCTGCTCGACGCTCAGGGCACCCGCTGGGTTGATGGTCCCCTGACCACGGCGGCCCGCATCGGCGCCATCTGCTATCTGGACGAGATCGTCGAGGCCCGTCAGGACACCACGGTCGTCATCCATCCCCTCACCGACCATCGCCGCAATCTGCCCCTCGACAAGAAGGGGGAGTTGGTCCAGGCGCATCCAGACTTCCAACTCGTCATCTCCTACAACCCTGGCTACCAGAGCCTGATGAAGGATCTCAAGCAATCCACCAAGCAGCGCTTCGCCGCCATGGATTTCGATTATGCCCCGGAGGCGCTGGAGGTCGAAATCGTCCGCAAGGAGACGGGCATGGACCAGGACATCGCCGCCAAGCTGGTCAAGATCGGCATCGCCGCGCGCAACCTCAAGGGTCATGGCCTGGACGAAGGCATCTCCACCCGCCTGCTGGTCTATGCCGGCCAGCTCATCCGTCGTGGCATCGCCCCCGGGCCCGCCTGCCGCATGGCCATGGTGCGTCCCATAACCGATGACGCGGACATCCGGGCCACCCTCGACCACGCCATCGACGCCATCTTCGGGGCCTGATCCCGCGCGCTCTGGCAAGGACTTCGGCAAGCACGACCCTAGGCGGCACCCCGGGACATCCACATGGCCAATAACGACCACCCGCTCAAGAGCTACCGCGAGCGCCTGACCTGTAACTTCCCCCAACTGGAGCAGGTCTTCCCCGACTGCATGGTGGACGCGGCCCAACGCCTGACCCCCCAGGGCATCGAGGCCTATCTCGCCGGGGCCTCCCTGGTCTGCATGATCGGGCGCGGCTTCGAGCCCGTGCTGGTCTATCTGGAGGAGATGCCCCGGGTCGCCGCCCAATTGGGCGAGGGCAGCCTGGAGCTGGTCTCCCAGACTGTCTGGAAGATGTCGCGCACCCCCAATGGCAAGGCCATTCTGCCCTTCCTGCAGACCATCGTCGAGGCAGCGCGGCGCTTTGGCAGCCTGGAGCTGCTGGAGCGCTACATCGGCCTCATCCTGGATCTGATGGCCAGAACCACGGGCTCCATCCACGGCTTCCACACCACCATCCCCAGCCCCGGCCTCCCGGATATGCTGGAACAGATGCCCCAACTGCTACGCCATCTCAGCGTCCGCGGCCTGGGCAACTGGATTGATTACGGCATTCGCAACTACGGCAAGCATCCGGAGCGCCAAAAGGAGTATTTCAGCCTCCAGTCCGCCGATAGTCGCGCCATCCTCCAGCGCGAGCGCCACGGCACCCTCTTCGCCGACAAGGAGCGCCAGCTCGCCCTCTATCTCAAGGCCCTCTGGGACCTGAAGGAACACCTGGTGCCCTACTCGGATGGCTGGGAAGACCAGCGCAAGCCGCTACCCTATTGCGATGACTTGGGCATCCGCATCCCGGATGTTTACGACGACCGTAATGGGGTGCGGGGGATTGACCGCTATCGCGCCACCCTGGCCCACATGGCGGCCCATAAGCGCTGGAGCGGCCAGACCGTGGCCGACAACTTCAGCCCCTTTCAGCGCATCGCCATCGAGCTGTTCGAAGACTGCCGCGTCGAGCAGTTGGCCATCCGCCTCTACCCCGGGTTGCGCTCCCTCTGGCTGGCCCTGCATCCCAACCCCGGGGAGGACGACTGCGACCCCGCCAAGGAATCCTGCATTCGCCATCGCCTGGCCATGCTCTCCCGCGCCATCCTGGATCCTGGCCATGGCTATCGCCATCCCGACATCCTTGAGTTCGTCGAGCGCTTTCGGGGCCTCCTGGCCCAGGGCGAATCCAGCACCCCGGACATGGTCGATCTCGGGCTCGCCTTCATCGCCCGCACCCGCCGCCAGCAGGACCAGATGGCGCGGGTCTATTTCCGCGACACCGAGGTGGACTACCGCGATGACAACCGCCACCTCTGGCGCTTCATCGAGGAGGGTGACGAGGAAGAGACCTCCCCGGACCGCCAACAACAACAGAACGCCGAGGAACTCCAGGGCCTGCCGCCGCGCCACTATCCCGAGTGGGACTATCACTCCCAGACCTACCGCCCGGACTGGGTCAGCCTCTACGAGAGCCTGCACCCCAGCGGCGATGCCGCGGTCATCGACAAGCTGCTCGCCAAGCACGCCGCCCTGGCCAAGCGCCTGAAGCAGATCCTCGATCTCCTCAAGCCCCAGCATCATGTGCGGGTGCGCTACCAGGAAGAGGGCAGCGAGCTAGACCTGGATATCGCCATCCGCTCCCTCATCGACTTCCGGTGCGGCTTTACGCCGGACCCGCGCATCAACATGAGCCACCGCCACGATGGCCGCGACATCGCCGTCATGCTGCTGCTGGACCTGTCGGAATCCCTCAACGAGACCCCCGCGGGCGCGAGCCAAACCATCCTCGAACTCAGCCAGGAGGCCGTCGCCCTGCTCGGCTGGTCCGTCGACCGCCTGGGGGACGAGTTCGCCATCGCCGGCTTCTCCTCCAACACCCGCCACGAGGTGCGCTATCAGCACATCAAGGGCTATGGCGAGTCCTGGGACGACCGCGTCAAGGGCCGACTCGCCGCCATGGAGGCGCGCTGGTCCACCCGCATGGGTGCCGCCCTGCGTCACGCCGCCCACTACCTTGAGGCCCGCCCCGCCGAGAAGAAGCTGCTGCTCATCCTCACCGATGGCAAGCCCTCCGACATCGACGTCGAGGACGAACGTCTCCTGATCGAGGACGCGCGCAAGGCCGTGCAGGAGATCAAACAGCAGGGCATCTACCCCTATTGCATCAACCTGGACGTCGGCGCCGACGACTATGTCCGCGACATCTTCGGCAAGCAATACAGCGTCATCGACCGGGTCGAACGTTTGCCCGAAAGGCTGCCCCAGCTCTTCCTAGCCCTGACGGGGTGAGGGGGCGTGGTGCTTACGGGATGGGCAGGGCGGAACCGTTCTAGCCAAGAGGCACTGTTTTGCCGGTCGGTTGTCCGCGCCGCTGGACAACGCCCGGCAGCGCGGGGATCAAGCGCCGCAGTCGCCACCACCCGAGAGCCCCGCGCTTGAACCGGCGCGCGGTCGTCCCGCAACCCGTCGCCGCGTCCGAGGCGGCGCGCTTCCAGAGCCGGATGGCGACCCATCATGATCTGGGCGGGTTGCCGAAGATCGGCCACCCCCTCGGGTATGTCGCCATCTGGCAGGGCCAGTGGCTGGCGCTGCGGGGCTTCTCGGCCGCGGCCTGGCCGTGTGCCGCGCGCGACGCCTGGAGCGGCTGGGATGGCCGCCAGCCATACGCTCGTCCGCACCTGATCGCCAACAACCGCCGGTTTCGGATCCTCCCCCAGCACCCGGTGGCGAATCTCGCCTCGCGGGTGCTGGCGTTGAGCGAACGGCGCCTGGCCGGAGACTGGCCGCAGCGCTGCGG
>JBATOB010000407.1:0-5913 GCA_049290655.1 Chromatiaceae bacterium
CCGGGGGCAATAATTCAGGAGTTGCCACGGGGTACGTTGGTCGGCGAACATTCGGGGAACAAGGCAGGCTAACAGAAGGGCACATGGCAAAACGAACCACGCAATCGGATGGACCCCAGTTCGTCCAGTATTTTGGACCCTTGTTGGATGCCCTGCGGGCCTTGGGCGGTTCCGCGTCGCCGGGTGAGGTCGTCGCACAAATTGCTCAAGACCTGGCACTCCCGGATGAGATACAGAATGATGTGACTCCTTCCGGTGTGCCACGCTTCGCTAACCGGGTCGCCTGGGCCAGGTTCTACCTATACCGTGAAGGTCTCGTTGGTGCTTCGCAACGGGGAATCTGGAACCTGACCGAAAGGGGTCAAGCCACGCACTTGACGGCCACATCGGCACGGGACCTATTTCAGAAATGGTCCAAAGTCTTCGCCGATGAGCGCAAGCGGAGCAAGGAAGAGCAGCCTTCCGTTGATACGTCGCCACCGGAAAATGATGTCGTTCCCATGGCGGGTTATCGTGATCAACTGCTTGCCCTGCTTCAGAATCTTCCTCCCGCAGGCTTTGAGCGACTGTCGCAACGCCTGTTGCGCGAGGCAGGTTTTGTCCAAGTCGCCGTCACGGGCCGATCGGGCGATGGTGGCATTGATGGCTATGGCACGCTTCAAGTCAATCCCTTGGTCAGTTTCAAGGTGCTGTTTCAGTGCAAGCGCTATCAAAACGCGGTGACCTCATCCCATGTCCGCGACTTTCGAGGCGCCATGCAAGGGCGTGCTGACAAGGGAATCATCCTGACGACGGGCACCTTTACGGCGGACGCCCAAAGGGAGGCCAGCCGGGATGGGGTCCCGCCGATTGAATTGGTCGATGGACAGAAACTTCTTGATCTGTTTGTTACTTATCAACTTGGTCTGAAGCCTGTGGCCAGTTACGAACTTGATCCTGCCTTCTTTGATCCCTTCAGAGAGACGACCGCCTAACCTGCCTAACAGAAAGGGTGAAATGATGGACGCCTAAGGCCCTCATGGCCCTGGATACGGCGGTAGCGGCGGCCTATGGCTGGGAGGACTACAGCCCGGAGATACCCGACGAGGTGATTCTGTCGCGGTTGCTGGCGCTGTATAGTGGTCCCCAAATTTTAGACAGTTAAATAAGGTAGTACTCTGCATAGATAGCACCGCATGACGAAGCGGAGACAGGCGATGCAGCGGAAAGTATTGAGTGCGGAGTTGAAAGCGAAAGTGGCGCTGGAAGCGCTGGCTGGACGTAGGACGGTCAACGAGATCGCGGGGACCTATGAGGTGCACCCCCATCAGGTAGCCAGGTGGAAACAGGAGGCCCAGGCGGGGCTGCAGACCTTATTCGAGCGCCAGCGTGGACGGCGGCGGGTGGAGAGCGGGACCGCTATCGACACTTTGTAGGGTCAGATCGGACGGCTGCAAGTGCAAGTGGAGTGGTTGAAAAAAAAGTCCGGACTGAACCCGCCCCACTGAGGTGGGGGTGGATTGAAGCGGACCATCCCGCTTTGTCGCGGGTGGCCCAGTGTGAACTGTTAGGGTTGAACCGCAGCACCTGGTATGACCGGCGTGCCGCACCCCGCGCCCTGAATCTGGAGCTGATGCGCCGCCTGGATGAGGAATACACCGCGCATCCGTGCTACGGTAGCCGGCGCATGACGGCGGTGCTGCGCCGGACTGGCTATGCGGTGAATCGCAAACGGGTCATGCGGCTGATGAGCCCGTTGGGATTGGCGGCGATTTATCCCAAACCCCGGCTGTCGCGCCCCGACCCGGACCACGGCATTCACCCCTATTTACTGCGGGGCGTCACCATCACCAGCCCGGATCAGGTGTGGAGCACCGATATTACCTACATTCGGTTGCTCACCGGATTGGTGTACCTGGCAGCGATCCTGGATGGGTATAGCCGTAAGGTGTTGGCCTGGCGGTATAGTGGACCCCGAAAATCGGACAGCAATTTAAGTTATCCCTCGCGGCACGTAGATGCAGAACGAGATGACCTAAAGGACGCGCAAGACCTCCACCGCGGCGTATAAGGCGAAGGTCGGCCTGGAGGCGATCCGGGGGCACAAGACGACCAACGAGATCGCTCCAGAATACGGCGTGCGCTCGGTGCAGGTGTGGCAGTGGAAGAAGGCCATCACCGAGCAGGCGGGGACGCTGTTCGAGACCCAGCGTGGACGCAAGCCCGCCGAGGAGAGCACGGCTGCGGATCGGCTCTACAGCGAGATCGGGCGGTTGAAGGTGGAACTGGACCGGCTGAAAAAAAGTCCGGTCTGAGCCTACGAGCGTGCGCCTCGACTGGATCGACGCGGTGGGCGAGGCATCTTCGCCGCTCGCGTTGAGTCGTCGGTGCGCGCTGGCCGGGGTGGCACGCTCCTGGGTTTACGCCCGGGGAGGTGACATTTATCCTGACACCTGGGGGCCTTGGGTGGCTCACACAAGAAAGCCCCGGCTTTGCCGGAGGATTGTTACTGTTGGCTGGATCGGTGTTATCTGGGGCTCATGCTAGGCCAATAATCTGTAACGATAATCATCTTGTAGGAGAGTGGTGAGTAATCCTATGGGGCTCGGACGATCCCGGCCTAGCCCGGCCGGGATCGGGATCAGTCCTCTACCTCTTCCAGTTCCAACAGTCCACCGCTGTTCTTGGCATCCACCTGACGGTAGAGGTCGTAAAGGGCTGCTTGCAGGGCCTCCTCCATGACGGGGTGGTAGAAGGGCAGGCGCAGCATTTGTCCGGCCGTGAGGCCCAGTGCGATGCTCCAGCAGATGAGGTGGGCGAGGTTTTCGCCCTTGGCACCGATCATCTCCGCGCCCAGCAGGCGGCCGCTGGCTTTATCCCCATAGAGGCGCAATAGGCCCTGAGTCTGGCCCATGACCAGGGCCCGGCCAACGGGGGCAAAGGGGATCTGGCCGATGGCGGTGGTGGCGGGGTCGAGTTCGCTGAAGCGGGCACCCACTGCGCAGATGTTGGGGTCGCAGAAGTTGATGGCGATGGGGACCTTGCGGCGGAAGGCCGTGTTTCCGCCCCGGGCGGCATTGAAGCCGGCGATTTTGCCCTCGTCTCCCGCCTCGTGGAGGATGGGGCGCTCGCCATCGACGTCGCCGGCGATATAGACCGGCAGGTCGCCGACTTGCAGGGTGCGGTTGTCGAAGGGTGGCAGGCCGCGGCGATCCAGGGGCAGGCCGAGGCACTCCAGTCCCAGCCCCTCGACATTGGGCACTCGCCCGATGCAGCACAGGACCTGGTCCACCCGCACGCTCCGATCGCCGGCGCTGACCCGCAGCTTGCCGCCTTCTTCCTCGATGCGGGCCGCCTGGCCCAGATGCAGGGGAAAATCCTTGCCGATGATGGCCTTGGCCTGGGCCAGCACCTCCGGGTCCCTGATGCCGCCAATGGTAACGAGCTGATCGAAGCCGGTGACCTCGGCTCCCAGGCGCGCGAGACTCTGACCCAATTCCAGGCCGATCACGCCCAGGCCGATGACGGCCAGGGAGGCCGGCAGGGACTCCAGCTCGAAAATGCTGTCGCTGGTGATGAGGCGGTCGCCCAAGTCCCGCCAGGCCTCGGGCACCAGGGGCCGGGAGCCGGTGGCGATGACGATGGCCCCGGCGCGGATGCGTTGGCCGCCAACCTCGATCAGGGTCGGTTCCAGCAGGCGGGCATAGTCCTCGATAAAGACCTCGGGTGTCATGCCGTCGGTGCTGTTGGTCAGGACGCGATCGACCAGGGTGTCACGGATGTGGCGGACGTATTCGAGGGCTAGAGGGGCGTCGAGTCTCAATTCCGCGCCACCGGAGACGCCGTAGCGCCGTAAATGGGTGCCCTTGTGGTAGTCCTCGGCGACCTGGATCAAGGCCTTGGAGGGCATGCAGCCGACCCGGGCGCAGGTGGTGCCGGCCTCTCCCCCATTGACAAGGACGAAGGACTTGCCGGCCCGGCGGACCTGGCCCATGGCGTTGAGGCCGGCGGTCCCGGAGCCGATGATGGCGACGTCAACGAATCTTTCTTCCACGGTGAATACCTCGAAGGCGGGTTAGGGGATGGCTTGCGACTGGCCATCAGTGTAGTTTTTCTTGGCCGGATTGTCCGTCCGGGGTAAACTGCGCCGCTGTTAATCCTCTCGATTCCTGATTCAGGGCAACCCCTTAAAGGCGTAAGGCGCATGAGCGGCGGTATGGCTTCCAGCTTTTTGATGGCCCCCGGCGGGTCGCTGCGCGGGCGTCTGCGGGTACCGGGGGACAAGTCCATCTCCCATCGCGCCATCATGCTCGGGGCCCTGGCCGAGGGCCAGACCCGCGTCAGCGGCTTTCTGGAAGGCGAGGATAGCCTCGCCACCCTGGCGGCCTTTCGCGCCATGGGCGTGCGGATTCAAGGACCAGAGGGCGGAAACCTCGTCATCGAGGGCCTGGGTCTGCGCGGCCTCAAGGCGCCGGTGGGCCCCCTGGATCTGGGCAACTCGGGCACCTCCATGCGTCTGCTGTGCGGGCTGCTGGCGGGGCAGGGATTCGAGGTCACCCTGGTGGGGGACGCCTCCCTGACCCGGCGCCCCATGCGGCGGGTCACCGCGCCCCTGGCCCTGATGGGCGCCCGCATCGAGACCAGCCCCTCCGGTACCGCCCCCCTGCGTATCAAAGCCGGCGCTCGGCTCCAGGGTATCAACTACGCCTTGCCCGTCGCCAGCGCCCAGGTCAAGTCCTGCGTGCTGCTGGCGGGTCTGTTCGCCCAGGGCCACACCTGCGTCACCGAGCCGGCGCCCACCCGCGACCACACCGAGCGCATGTTGGCGGGCTTTGGTTATCCGGTCCAGCGCCAGGGCGCGACCGTCTGCCTGAAGGGGGGAGGGCGGCTGGTGGGACGCGAACTGGAGGTTCCGGCGGATATCTCCTCCGCCGCCTTCTTCCTGGTGGGGGCCAGCATCGCCCCGGGTTCCGACCTCACCCTGGAGCATGTGGGCATGAACCCGACCCGTGTGGGGGTGCTCAACATCCTCCGGGCCATGGGCGCCGATATCCAGGTCCTGAACCCCCGGGACGCGGGGGGCGAACCGGTGGCGGATCTGCGGGTGCGCTCGGCGCCCCTGCGCGGCATCCGCATCCCCGAGGACCAGGTGCCGCTCGCCATCGACGAATTCCCGGCCCTCTTCATCGCCGCTGCCTGCGCCGAGGGGGATACCTTGCTTACGGGTGCCGAGGAGTTGCGGGTCAAGGAGAGCGATCGCATCCAGGTCATGGCCGATGGCCTGAAGGCCCTGGGTATCGCCAACGAACCGCGGCCGGATGGCATCCGCATCCGGGGTGGCACGCCTCACGCCGGCCTGATCGACAGCCAGGGCGATCATCGGGTCGCCATGGCCTTTGCCATGGCCGCCCCGCGCGCGTCGGGCCCCATCGAGATTCGCGATTGCGCCAATGTGCGGACCTCATTCCCCGGCTTTGCTCGCCTCGCCGGCGACGCTGGCCTCGTCATCGAGGAAGTGGAATCATGACCCTGCCCCCCGACTCGACGACGGACTCTCCGACCACCCCGGCCCCGGTTGGCCAGGCCAACGATGGCCAAGGGGGAGCCTCCGCTCTATTGCCCCCGGTCCCCGTCATCACCCTCGACGGCCCCTCGGGGACCGGCAAGGGCACCATCGCCAGCCTCCTGGCGAAGCGCCTGGGTTGGCATTGCCTCGATAGTGGGGCCTTGTATCGGGTACTGGGGCTGGCGGCGGGACGCGCCGGTATCGACCTGGAGGCGGGTGAGGCCCTGGCCCACCTGGCCGCCGGACTGCCACTGGCCTTTCGCGAGGGTCGGGTGCTGCTGGATGGCGAGGACGTCTCCGAGGCCATCCGGACCGAGACGGCGGGCAACGCGGCCTCCCGGGTCGCGGCCCATGGCCCGGTGCGTGAC
>JBATOB010000408.1:0-1738 GCA_049290655.1 Chromatiaceae bacterium
AGCCGGGGTCGCTGGCGGTGGGTAAGGGTCACCCGACCCTGCTGGTGCGCTTCGAGGGGGTGGAGCTGGCGTCGCTGCTGGCGGTCTATCCGACGGAGGGTCTAAACGGCGCCGGAACCCTGGAGGGACGACTGCCGATGCACCTCGGCGCCCAGGGCGTGACCATCCAGGAGGGCACGGTCTTCGCCCGCGCCCCCGGCGGTCAGATTCAGTTCCGCTCCGAGGGCTTGCGCGAGTACGGCGCCGCCAATCCCGCCCTGCAACTGGTGGTGCAGGCCCTCGACGACTTCCAGTTCGATCAGCTCGACAGCGACCTGAGCTATGACGAAGACGGCAAGCTCCTGCTCGCCCTGCGTTTGAGCGGCCGCAACCCGGCCATCGAGGACGGGCGGCTCATCAACCTCAACATCAACCTGGAGGAGAATATCCCCGCCCTCCTGACCAGCCTGCAACTGTCGGAGCGGGTAAACGAGACCATTCGCGAGCGGGTCAGGCAGCGGATGGAGGGGAAATCCAGTAAGCAGGGGAAGAAGAAGGGGCAGTAAGGCCGGTTGGTGCGCCAAGCTGGATTGCGCGGGCCTTTGCCATGAAAAATAGCCTTTCCCTTTAATAACCGCCAGCCTTGGCGGAGTCTAGAATCAAGTGCAACGCCCTTACCCTTTCAGGTGTTGCGATGGGCACGAACTACGAACAACTGTCTGCCGAAGAACGCGCTACGATCATGCTGATGGCCCAAGAGGGGCAGAGTCGACGCGCGATGGCGAGGACCCTGCATCGCAGCCCCTCGACGATCAGTCGAGAATGGCGCCGGCAGGAGACAGCGGCCGATGCCGCTGGACCGAGGGGCTACGATGCCAAGAAGGCTGGCCAAGCAGCGCGGCGCCGGCGCTGCAAGCCGCGCCGGGTCGGTAAGCTGGCCGTTGACTCGGTGCTGTTCGGCGTGGTCCAGCATTTCCTCCAGGAGGGGTGGTCGCCAGGCCAGATTGCCGGCACCCTCAAGCTGATGTGGCCTGACTCCCTGGACCTTCGGGTCTCCGCCGAAACTATCTACACCTGCCTCTACGCCCTGCCACGGGGTGCTTTGCGCCAGGAACTGATGGCCTGCTTGCGCAAGGCGCGCCGTGTCCGCCTGCCGCGCTCCCGTGGGACGGATCGGCGTGGGCAACTACCTGATATGGTAAGCATTCATGTGCGTCCGCCGGAGGTAGAGGACCGCGCCTTGCCGGGCCATTGGGAGGGCGACTTCATCAAAGGGGCGGGTAACCGCTCGGCGGTGGGGGTCCTGGTCGAGCGCCGCTCGCGCCTGGTGCTGCTGGCCAAGATGGACGATGCCACCGCCGCCTCCGCCCTGGCGGGCTACAGTCGTAAGCTCAATAGCATCGCCGCACCGCTGCGCCAATCCCTGACCTATGACCAGGGGCAGGAGATGGCGCGCCATGCCGAACTGACCGCTCAGACCGGAGTCAAGGTCTCCTGCTGCGACCCCCATAGCCCCTGGCAACGCGGCTCCTGCGAGAACACCCATGGGCTCCTCAGACAGTACTTGCCGAAGGGCACGGACCTGGCCCTCTACAGCCAGGAGCAACTCGATGCGATCGCCGATCGGCTCAACCAGCGGCCACGGGCTATCCACGGGTTCTATCCGCCGATTAGCGTCTACCGGGCTCTGTTGGAACGTCTAAGCCAACCCAACGGTTCCGTTCACTAACAGGTGTTGCACTTGGTACTGGATTCCACC
>JBATOB010000409.1:0-8409 GCA_049290655.1 Chromatiaceae bacterium
ACCCCTTCCCCACCCAGGCGCCTGGGTTGCCCATCAGTGGCCCGACTGGTTGCTGCGGGTCGGCAGCGGCGGCACCCTGTTGGTGGAGCTGGTAGTGCCCTTCTTCATCTTCCTGCCCCGTCCCTGGCGGCACTTTTCCGCCTGGGTGACCATCCAGTGGCAACTCCTGATCATCGCCACCAGCAATCACAACTTTTTCAATCTGCTGACGATCTGTCTGTGTCTCTTCCTCTTTGACGACAAGGCAGTGGGGCGGCTGATCCCGAGCGGTTGGCGGCGCCGCGCCCTGGCTGGCCGGCAGTTGCCAGAGCGCCCCGGACGGGGGATGGCGGCGGTGACCCTGGCGATGGCGATGGCGATGGTGCCGGCCAGTCTGGTCTCCGGGGCCGAGATGTTGCTTCGGCGACCCATCGAGCCCCTGAGCGGCTGGGTGCGCCAGTTGGATCGCTTCCGGGTGGCCAATCGCTACCACGTCTTCCCCACCATCGATACCGAGCGGTTGGAACTCGTGATCGAGGCGAGCACGGACGGGGCGCGGTGGGAGCCACTGGACTTCCGGTACCGACCGGACGATCCGGCCCAGGCGCCGGCCTTCATCATCCCCCACCAGCCCCGGCTGGACTGGATGCTCTGGTTCGTGCCTAAGAATCCCCTCTTCTTGGATCTGTTAGAACGTTTCCTCATCCGCCTGCGGGAAGGCGCCCCGGCGGTGACCGCGCTGCTCGCCCGCCCGCCGACCGGCGGCGAGCCCCCGGGGTGGCTGCGGGTGCGCCTTTACCGCTACCGCTTCAGCACTCCCGCGGAACGGGCCGAAAGCGGTCACTGGTGGCAGCGGCAGGACCTGGGTCCCTTTTATCCCCTGCCGGACTTGAGGGCGCCATGAGTGAGTGCGCGCCGCCTTCGGCCGGGTGGTGACGGAATCGGCCTTCTGGGCACCCGCCGCGCTGTTGCCGCAGACAGGCGTAACCTGGATGGGTCGTGGACGCTGGCGCCGCTGGAGCAGGCCGAGGTCGACCCGCTGTCTGGTTAGCCAGCGATCTTTGAAAGGCCATACGGTGTATCGAAAGCTCAACCCGGACGGGGATGTCGGCACGGACGTTTCATTATCCTTGCCGCTGGATAATGGCGAGGAAAAATGAAAAAAAGAGCATTTAAACAACCTATTGGTCTCATTCCCATTATCTTGGTGGCGCCAAGGGGCCTCGGTGGGCGGCAACCTTGAGGCCGGTCCGGCTGCCTTGGCCAGAACGGGTAAGCCAGGCGCTGAACGGCCCGAAACCAGACTTTGTCCATGCTGTCGGCAACCATCCGCACATCCGGAGCGGCTGGATCGTACTACTCGGGAGACCGCGCTTGTGCGTAACCGGCTGATCCTTGCCCTGGCCAGCGAGCTGGTCACTCCGCACGTCTCCCCTGGCGGTGGTCTGGCAACCTTGCTGACCCAGTGTGGGCTTGAGCGGTCGGCCACCGCGAAGCCACTCGGTAGCCAGGCGCTATAATCGCGCCAGGCCCCGGCGGGTCGCGGGCAGGGGATGAGCCGGCCCGATTTCCGGGTTATTCTGGAGCAAGGACTTAAGCTCCATGGACCCCTTTCCCGATGATGTCCTGCTTTTCCCGCGCGGACCTGGGTCTTGGGGTCAATGCCAGGCGGAGCATTTAACCGAGCCCTCGGCCCTCCATTAGGAGTGTCGGGCAAATCTGGAGGATCACCCCATGCATGTCACCCTGGTCCATGTCCACGTTAACCCTGCGGATATCGAGGCCTTCATCGCCGCCAGCCGCGCCAATCACGAGGCCTCGGTCCGGGAGCCGGGCAACCGGCGCTTTGATGTGCTCCAGAATCCGGAGGATGCCGGACACTTCATCCTCTATGAGGCCTATACCTCGGCCGAGGCGGCCGCCGCCCACAAGCAGACGGCGCACTACGCCCGGTGGCGCGATACCGTGGCGGTCATGATGGTCGCGCCACGTCAGGGCGTGCCCATGACTGGACTTTTCCCAAGAGACTGAAATGATCGATCCATTTTCAATGGGTCGCCTGCCGCGCATCGAGTTCGGGTCAGGCGCCATCTCCCATCTGCCGGCGATTGCCGCTCGCCATGGCCGGCGCTTGCTGATCCTGACCGGTGCTCACTCCTTTACCTCGTCCCCGCACTGGGAAGGGTTGCGCAAGGCGCTGGCGGATGCCTACTTCGGGGGGGAGATCGTGCGCATCCCGGGCGAGCCCTCGCCGGAAGAGATCGACAGCATCGTCCAGCTCAGCCGAGGGGGGCGATTCGATGCGGTGATTGGCATCGGTGGCGGCAGCGTGCTGGACGCCGCCAAGGCCGTCGCGGGTCTGCTGAAGCCCGGCAACAGCGTCATGGACCACCTGGAGGGCGTCGGTCCCGAGCTGCCCTATCGCGGTCCGGCCACGCCCTTCATCGCCGTCCCCACCACGGCGGGCACGGGCTCGGAGGCGACGAAAAATGCCGTGCTCACCCGTCAGGGCCCGGATGGCTTCAAGAAGTCCTTCCGCGACGACACCTTGATGGCGGAGTACGCCATCGTCGATCCGGACCTGCTGGCGTCTTGTCCACCGGCCTTGATCGCCGCCAACGGCATGGACGCCTTTACCCAATTGCTGGAGGCCTATGTCTCGACTCGGGCCAATCCCGTCACCGACGCCTTGGCGCTGGCGGGGCTGGAGGCGGTGCGCGATGGCTTGTTGGCCTGGTACCAAGGCGGGGAGGGGGCCGCCGCCGGGCGGGAAAAGATGGCCCTGGCCGCCCTGCTGTCCGGCGTCTGTCTGGCCCAGGCGGGGCTGGGGTCGGTGCATGGACTGGCCCAGCCGCTGGGATCTTTCTTTCCCATCTCGCATGGCGTGGTCTGTGGCACCCTCGTGGCGGCGGCGACGCGGATCAACATCGAGGCCCTACGGGCACGGGCGCCGGACCCGACCGCCCTCGCCAAGTACGCCATCATCGGCCGCTTGCTGGGCGCGGACCCGCGTGCCAGCGACGACTTCGCCCGTGACGGCTTGCTAGCCACCCTGGAGGAATGGACCCGCCTCATGAAGCTGCCACTCCTCTCGGAACTGGGCGTCGCGGCAGGGGATTTCCCCCGCATCCTGGCCCACTCGCGGGGCTCCAGCATGAAGACCAATCCCATCCCCTTGCACGACGCCGAGATCGGGCGGATTCTCCACCTGCGGCTATCAGCGGCTTAGGGGCCAAGCCGGCCCGCCAGCCTCGGGTGGCCTCCTGGCGGCTTGATTCCGCCGCGGGCAAGCGACTAGAATGAACGTTCATTCCGATTCCGTCGCGCTTAGCGCCGAGGTGCTCCATGGGTCACCTGCTTCCTGTTGCCGCCCTGCCAAGGGCGGGTCTGATTGCCGCCCTCTTGCTCGCCGGTTGTGGCCAGGGTTCCCCGACCGGTGGACCGGGTGGGGCGCCGGGTCAGATGCCGCCGCCCGAGTTGGGTGTCTTCACCCTGGTGGCGGAGCCCGTCGATCTGACCATGGAACTGGTGGGCCGCGCCACGCCCTACCGGATCGCGGAGGTGCGCCCCCAAGTGGGCGGTATCATCAAGTCCCGCGAGTTCCAGGAGGGTCGCGAGATCACCGCCGGCCAGCCCCTGTACCTCATCGATCCCGCTCGTTATGAGGCGGCCCGGGATAGCGCCGAGGCGGCCTTGGTCCGCGCCCGTGCCACCCGGGAGCGCGCCGAGAAGAAGGCCGGGCGCTATGGCGACCTGCTGAAGAACAAGGCGGGTAGCCAGGAACAATTCGATGATGCCCAGGCGGCCTTGAAGGAGTCGGCGGCGGACGTCCAGGTTGCCGCGGCGGACCTGACCAAGGCCAGGATTGAACTGGAATACACCCGCATCACCTCCCCCATCGACGGCCAGATCGGCCGTTCGACCGTGACCCAAGGCGCCCTGGTGACCGCCAACCAGGCGCAGGCCCTGGCGACGGTGCAGCAACTGGACCCCATTTACGTCGATCTCACCCAGTCGGCGGCCCAGCAATTGCGGCTGCGTCGCGCCCTGGAGGATGGCCGCCTGCGGCGCTCGGGGGACGGGCAGCCCAAGGCGACCCTGATCCTGGAGGACGGCTCGACTTATCCCCACGAGGGTCGTCTGGAATTCTCCGAGGTCAGCGTGGATCAGGATACGGGTACGGTCACCCTGCGGGCGACCTTCCCCAACCCCGATCATGTCCTGCTGCCGGGCATGTTCGTGCGCGCTCAGGTCGGGGAGGGGACGCGCCCGGACGCCATCCTGGTGCCCCAGCAAGGCATCCAACGGGATCGGCAAGGTAAGGCGGTGGCCCTGGTGTTGAACGAAGAGGATGTGGTCGAGCAGCGCCAGGTCGAGACGGATCGTGCTCTGGGAAATCGCTGGCTGATCAACGAGGGCCTGAAGCCAGGTGATCGTCTGATCGTCGAGGGCTTGCAGAAGGCTAAACCCGGCGACAAGGCCAAGGCCGTCGATTGGGTGCCGGCCGCGCGCTGAATTTGCCAGCCGGCATTGGCTATCGGCATTGGCCTTTGATAGCCGCGTACCCCGCGCCGACCCGCTGAAGGAGAGACCCGCTCATGGCTCATTTTTTTATCGACCGCCCCGTCTTCGCCTGGGTAATCGCCATCCTGATCATGCTGGCCGGGGTCCTGGCGATCCAGACCCTGCCCATCAGTCAGTACCCCGGCATAGCCCCGCCCGCCATCGCCATTACCGCCACCTATCCCGGTGCCTCCGCGCAAACGGTCGAGGACTCGGTGACTCAAATCATCGAACAGCAGTTGAGCGGTCTCGATGGCCTGCGTTACATGTCCGCCACCAGCGAATCGAACGGTCAGGCGACCATCACCCTGACCTTCGATAACGGTACCAATGCCGACATTGCCCAGATGCAGGTGCAGAATAAGCTGCAACTGGCCAGCGTCCTGCTGCCGGAGGAGGTGCGGGAGCAAGGGCTGACGGTGGCCAAATCGGTGCGCAACTTCCTCATGGTGGTGGCCTTTGTCTCCCGCGATGGGCGCCTGACCAACTCCGATCTGGGGGACTATGCCGCCAGTCTGGTCAAGGACCCCATTAGCCGGGTCGCGGGCGTGGGCGAGGTGACCCTGTTTGAGTCCCAATATGCCATGCGCGTCTGGCTTGATCCCAACAAGTTGAATCAATACGGCCTGACCCCCACCGAGGTGGCGAGTGCTATCGAGGCCGAGAACGCCCAGGTCTCCGCCGGCCAGCTCGGCGGCCGTCCGGCGGAGCCGGGCCAGCAATTCACGGCGACGGTGAACGTCCAGGGCCGGCTGGCCTCGGCGGAGGAATTCGGCGCCATCCGCCTGCGCACCCAGGCGGACGGGGCCGTGGTCTATCTGCGTGACGTGGCCCGTATCGGCTTGGGTAGTGAGAACTATAGCCGCGGCGCACGCCACATGGGTCGGCCCGCCGCGGGCATGGCTATTCGCCTGGCCACTGGGGCCAATGCCCTGAAGACCGCCGAAGCGGTGAAACGCAAGTTGGAGGAATTGGCGTCCTTCTTCCCGTCGGGCATGGAGGCCGTCTTCCCCTTCGACACCACGCCCTTCGTGCGCATCTCCATCGGCAAAGTGGTGACCACGCTGGTCGAGGCGGTGGCCCTGGTGTTCCTGGTCATGTACCTCTTCCTGCAGAACTTCCGCGCCACCTTGATCCCGGCCATCGCCGTGCCCGTGGTGTTGCTCGGTACCTTCGGCGTCCTGGCGGTCTTTGGATACACCATCAATACCCTGACCCTTTTTGCGATGGTTCTGGCCATCGGCCTGCTGGTGGACGATGCCATCGTGGTGGTGGAGAACGTGGCGCGGGTGATGCACGAGGAGGGCTTGCCACCCCGGGAGGCGACGCGCCGCTCCATGGATCAGATCACCAGCGCCATCATCGGCATCGCCCTGGTGTTGTCGGCAGTCTTCGTGCCCATGGCCTTCTTTGGCGGTTCCACGGGCGTCATCTACCGCCAGTTCTCGGTCACCATCGTCTCGGCCATGCTGCTGTCGGTCCTGGTGGCCCTGACCCTGACGCCGGCCCTGGCGGCGAGTTTGCTAAGGCCCATTGATCACGATCCTCAGGAACGGCGCCGCGGTTTCCTGGGCTGGTTCAACCGTGGCTTTGCTCGTAGCGTCGGCTTTTACACCCGGGGCACCGGTTTCCTGCTCAAGCGGCGCTGGGTGTTTCTCGGGGTCTATGCCCTGCTGGTGGTGGCCCTGGGCTGGTTCTACCCACGCCTACCCAGCGCCTTCCTGCCGGACGAGGATCAGGGCATCCTCATCATGCAGGCGGTGCTGCCCGCCGGCGCTACCTATGAGCGCACCGAGGAGGTCCTCAAGCAGATCGAGCGTCACTTCCTCGACAACGAACCCGAGGCGGTCAAGGAATTGATCACCGTCGCCGGCTTCAGCTTCGCGGGCCAGGGCCAGAACATGGCTATCGGCTTCGTCCGGCTGAAGGACTGGTCGGAACGCCAGCGGCCGGATCTGGGGGTGCGCGCCGTCGTCGGGCGGGCGATGCAGGCCTTCGCCGGCATCCGCGATGCCCAGGTCTTTGCCTTCCCGCCGCCGGCGGTGATCGAGCTGGGCACCGCCACGGGCTGGGACGTGCAGCTTCAGGATCGGGCTGGGCAGGGGCATGACGCCCTGATGGCGGCGCGGGGTCAGTTTCTCGGCATGGCATCCCAGGATCCGCGCCTGATGGCGGTGCGCCCCAACGGCCGTGAGGATGAGCCCCAACTCCAGGTCGAGGTGGATCGCACCCGCGCCGGGGCCCTGGGGCTGTCGCTGGCGGACATCAACCGCACCCTGGCGGTGGCCTGGGGCAGTGCCTATATTGATGATTTCGTCCACGAGGGGCGTGTCAAACGGGTTTATCTCCAGGCCGACGCCCCCCATCGCATGCTGCCGGAGGACCTGGATACCTGGTACGTGCGCAACAAACAGGGCGAGATGGTGCCCTTTTCGGCCTTCGCCGTGCTGCGTTGGGTCCATGGCTCCCCCCGTCTGGAGCGCTTCAATGGCCTGCCCTCGGCCCAGATCCTGGGTCAGGCCGGCCCTGGCCTGAGTTCTGGCGAGGCCATGGCCGTGGTCGAGGAACTGGCCGGGAAACTGCCACCGGGCTTCGGTCTGGAGTGGACCGGCCTCTCCTTCGAGGAGCGCGCCGCCGGGGCCCAGGCGCCGATGCTCTATGCCCTGTCGGTGCTGGTGGTTTTCCTGACCCTGGCCGCCCTCTACGAGAGCTGGTCCGTGCCCTTCGCCGTCATTCTGGGGGTACCCATCGGCGTCTTGGGCGCCGTCCTTGCCGCCATGGGGCGCGGCCTGCCGAGCGACATCTATTTCCAGGTGGGCCTGCTCGCCACCATCGGCCTGGCGGCCAAGAATGCCATCCTCATCGTCGAGTTCGCCCGCACCCTGCAGGAACAGGGGCGGGACGCCATCAGCGCGGCGCTGGAGGCGGCCCGGCTGCGTATTCGGCCCATCGTTATGACCTCCCTGGCCTTCGGCTTCGGCGTACTACCGCTGGCCATCAGTACCGGCGCGGGCTCTGGCGGGCAGAACGCCGTGGGCACTGGCGTCCTGGGCGGCGTCATCGCCAGTACCCTGCTGGGGGTCTTTTTCGTGCCCCTCTTCTTTGTCTTGATCCGGGGGCGGATGCGCCAGCGGGTGGACAGCGCCGTATCTTCCCGGGAGGGCTCCGCCCATGGTTGATCCGGTGGATCAGGTCCTGGATCAGGAGGCTCGCGGCCAGGTTCGGCGGCAGCGGATTCTGGACGCCGCCGCCGCCTGCTTCATCCGCGAGGGCTTCCACGGCGCCAGTATTGCCCGTATCGCCAAGGCGGCGGGCATGAGCGCGGGCAATCTCTATCACTTTTTCGAGAGCAAGGAGGCCATGATCGCGGCCCTGGTGCAGCGCAAGCTCGATGAGTCGCTGGCCCTCTTTGCCCAGATCGAGAACTCCGAGGACCTGTTTCAGGCCATGATGGATCGGGTCGAGGCGAGTCTTAACGAAAGGACGGACCGGGATTACGCCGCCCTGGAGCTGGAGATCCTGGCCGAGGCGGCGCGCAATCCCGCGGTGGCGACTATCGTCCGCGCCGCCGACGCCGCTACGCGCGAACGCTTGCGCCATCTCTATCGGGCCGCCCGCCGGGCTCGCGGCCTGCCGCTGGAGGACGAGGCCGCCGCTACCGAGGTGTTGACGGCCCTGTTCCAAGGTCTGCCGGCCCGCGCCATCAGTCATCCCGAACTGGACCGGGGCGGTCTGGTGCCCATGCTGCGGTTGGCCTTGGGAACTCTGTTTTGAATTCGCGTATCTCTTGTAACTCCTTGGGCGCGGCACGGGCCCGTTCACGATGGGTTGAAGGAAAAAGCGTAGGTCAAATTAGCTCTTTGGACC
>JBATOB010000410.1:0-3557 GCA_049290655.1 Chromatiaceae bacterium
GATAGATACGGGCCCAACAACGTTCCCGAGCAGTTGCCTGGAAATCGAGCAAAGGTCGGCGGCCGATGGCGACCCTGTCAGTTGCGGCGTAACTACGCAAGTCAGACGGGCCCATCTAACGACTGAATACAATCTTCGCGACTGGACGCTAATGGCATCCGCAGCCTACAACCACTACGACAACACCGTAGTTGTCGATGGAGACTATCGTCAGGGCTTTGGGTTGAGTGGTCTTCTGCAGCTTGATTTTGGATCGAGGGTCGACGATAGCGCATACGAGTTCAGGGTTTCCAGTCCCACGGACCGCAAAATTCGGGTGGAGGCGGGATACTACAACTACGACGAGGATGAAGACGATCTGCAGCAGCGTGCCTTCAGCTCGTTCGGCGTAATCAAGGTTCCGTCGTCCGATGTTGAGAATGTAAAAAACAGTTCCTATTTTGGCTCTATTGAGGTCGATATCACCGACCAGGTCACGGCCAGCCTGGAAGGGCGATACGGAAAGGATGAACGTATCCTCAACGCGGGTCGGCCGATAAACATCGGTGCGGGAACGCCGGAGGCTTTCGAGGTAAGCCCTTCGGCCACGTTCTACAGCTTTACCCCTCGCGCGACGCTTGATTGGCACGTGACAGATAATGCGAATACCTATGTCTATGTGGCCAAGGGAAATAAGCCAGGTAGTTTCAATAAAGACATTTACAGGCCGCTGGTAACGGCTGCGGAATTTCTCAGGTGGCAGGCGGCCGGCGAGCTGGCGATCGAAGAAGAAGAGGCATGGACCTACGAGATAGGTGCCAAAACAAATTGGCTGGACAACCGGCTCATCCTGAACGTGGCGGCATACTTTATCGATTGGTCCAACCAGGGGTTGACCTCGAGTCGCCTGATAGAAGAGACCGACGGAACCCCCTATCCCGGATCCGCCATCTTGAATATCGGCAAGTCCGAGGTTAAGGGCGTAGAGGTCGAGGCTGTCTGGCGCGCAACCGACAGGCTTACTGTATCCGGCACAACGGCTTACGCCGACGCAACGATCACCTCGTATACGGACTTTCAGCAGGCCATATTGTTTGATTTTCAGGACGGAACAATCGATTACAGTCCGAGTCTCACCCCGTCGCAGAAGCAGGCTTTCACTGATCGAGAGGGTAACGTAGCCGGTAACAAACTCCCTGGTACTTCTGAGTGGCAGTTCACCCTTTCTACCACGTGGGATGATCAGCTCGGGAGCACTGGCTGGGACTGGTTCGCTCGTGCCGATTACCAAACCGAATCGTCTCGGTACGCGCAAATCCATAATCTCGCTGAAACCGGCTGGAGTCGCAATCTCAACCTTCGGGCGGGCGTTAAAAACGAGAGATACACGCTTACCGCGTGGGTTAACAATGCGACCGATGACGACACGGCCAATGCGGTCACGCGGGGAAGAGACTTCCTGGTGACGCAAAGAACTCTTAGCGGGGACAGATTGCGCGGCTTTACCTACGGTGTGCCGCGACAGCGCCAACTTGGTATCACGGCTGCGATTACGTTTTGACCCTACGGGATTGGCCCCTTCGTTTCTCCTTGTTGCGCTCTTTGCGGTATTGAGCATGGCAGCGGGTGAAACGAAGGGTGCGGATGGAAACGCTAATATCATCCGATGGGCCAAGGGCAAAATCGAGTACCGGGTGCTATCGACCGGCGAGCGAAACGGAGAGGAGGACTGGTATCTGACCGTTCATCCGGACGGCTCGCGAACGATGCGGGCAGTGAACCGGTTGGACAACGTCGACTTTCATCGTAGCGTGATCTTGCGCGTCGAGGAGAACTTCCGTCCACTGGAAGTAATGGCGACATACTGGATCCGGGGTGCCTGGGCCGGCTCCGGACTGTTTACCATTGACGGCAATACACTCGATGCTGTCGTGAATACCCCGAACGGGCGGCTGACACAGACGCTGAGGGTACCCGAAGATCTATCTGTGATACCGCATCCACTGTCCACGAACAGCTGGCAGACTTGGCACTACGACAAAGCCAAGGGCGGTGACCAGCCTGGCACCGTGTACGATATGGACGCTCTGGCTGATCGTTCCGGCGCGCTGCTGGGCCGCCTGTCAGCGCAAAATCTCCGATTCATTGGATCCGAAACACTCACGACTCCAGCGGGGACTTTCCTCACGGATCATTTTCGTATCGGCGATGGTGTTGATCTCTTTGTAACCGGCCCCGACGCCCTCATGGTGAAGTTTGTCTGGACCGCGGCAGACCGTGAGTACGTTCTGATCGCGCTCGAATCAAGCCGTTGAGCGGCGACGGAAGCTCTTATATTAGTTGCGGTGGAGACAACAGTATCCGCCGAATCGGTGAAAGCAAGTCCAAGGGAGTCAAGCCATGAGCTCATCAAGAATTACGCGGCGTACCTTTGCTGCGAGCATAGCGGCCGCATCCGTCGTTACGAGCCTTGCCAAGGCGGCCCCCGTCCGTAGCACGCACGGCTCAATCGACCCAATTGCAGATCTGCCGATGATCTATCGGAAACTACGCTATACGACGACCGACGGCGTCGTATTGTGGTGGTTCACAGGTGCGAAGTATGGCCAGCGTGACGCAAAATTTCAGCCGATGTATGGCGTCGAGACGTGTAACTGGAACCGCGTCAAACAGCTGCCAGACGGCGGATTCTCCGTTACTGTACTGGAGTGCGCGTTCTACACCGACCTCTCTACCGGAAAGGTCCTGCGGCGACTCGACAATCCCTATACCGGCCGTGCCGTCGAGATTCCTTACGCGGTCGTGGGCCCGGTCACGGCTCAGTACGATGCGAAGTCGAATCTGATACCGCTTAGTGAGATCGGTGGCTCCAGTATCCGCATGAAGACAGCCAACGGCCCGGTGACCGTGCTCGGCGACACCGTGTGGATGAAGACGCGGAATGACTTCCAGCTTGTTCCGAAATCCGGAGGGGCGGAACGACAGGTCAATGAGTGGGCTACTTACGTTTCGAATGTTGGCGAGATCACCGATCCGGCGGTCACGAGCATCCTTGCTACGGTAGACCTAGTGGAAGTGACGACCTGGCCCAAGTGGCTCGATATGGCGGGTCAACCTGGGGCAATGATGGGGCAGATCTCCGGGCAGAAAGTGAGTGCTTTCGGGGACATGCCACAGGACTTCCGACGTCGACTCGCCGAAGTATTCCCCGCCGTAGCGAAGGATCCGATCGCAGCGCTTGATCGCCCCGAAGCGGAGCTCGTGCACTAAGGTGGTCTGTAGGCCTTGCCCTGCTTTTCCTGGCAGCGTCTTGGGTAAATCCCCCTGGAAATTAGCTGAGGCCAGAGGTGGAATCTTCTCGTAATCTGAACCGAGAAGATTCCGGTGAAGAATGCGTGTTTCACCGACAGCCAGAGCATTGGCGCTTTGAGTATGCATGGACTGAAAACACGTCAAGCCGTGTAGGCGGCGTGAGCTGTTTTAAGAGTGGCCGGTAAGCTGCGATACCCCTGAACCTGGACCCACACATGAATACTCCACAGCCTACCGAAAAACGTGGCCCGCTCGCCGGCCTCATG
>JBATOB010000411.1:0-1975 GCA_049290655.1 Chromatiaceae bacterium
GGGTGTCGGCAGTGGCGAAGATAGCTTAGCAACCATCGCGGGATCACGGACAGGGGCAGCACCCGATCCCGGATACAGGCGGCTACGCAAGAACCCAGGACCGTGACCACCGCCTCGCCCCGGTCACATAGAACCGACCGGGAAGGGCTTGGCCGCGATACAACCGCGGCCCGGGTCCAGATAGCGCCTGACCGTCGGCTCTGCTATTGGATTCAAGCCTGCTGTTCCCAGGCCCTGGAGCAGCGCGAGGTGCAGATGGCCAACGGCAAGACCACCGCACGGAGGGGGCGGCTGGCCGGTATCTGGTTTGGGGAGCGCAAGGTGGCCGACGTGCAGGCGTCCTTCATCGATGATGCCAAGCTCGGGGGTAACGCCCTGCTCGGTATGAGCGTCCTGGGGCGCTACCGCATGGCCATCGACGACGAGGCGAATCACCTGACCTTGAGCCCCAAATAGGGACCAAGGTCAGGGCTCAGGTGCGCTCCGCCGGTTCGCTGTCGTCCTCATCCCGAGGGATCTCGTCCCACGCCACAGGTTCCAGCCGGGCGGTCGGGTCCTGGCGATAGAAGGCGGTGAGCTGGGCATAGACCGCCGGGAATTCCGACCGGAGCAGATGGGGGATCTCGAAGAAGGCCTCGCTGCACACCGCGAAAAACTCCCCCGGGGACTCGGCCCCATAGGGGTCGATAGCGGTCTCCCGACCGCGGTCCACACGGCGGACGAAGGCCGCATAGGCCGCCCCGAGATCCCGCGCCCAGGTCACGTCGCTCATCCCGGCATGCAGGGGAGGGTGGCCGTTGGCGGGGCCGCTGCGCATATCCAGCTTATGGGCCAGTTCGTGGATGACGACGTTGTAGCCGTCCCGCTGCATCCCGGCCTCCACGTCGGCCCAGGACAGGATCACCGGGCCCTGCTCCCAGGCCTCCCCACTCTTGACCTCGCTCTCGACCCAGACGACGCCGTCGGCATCGATGTGCTCCCGCTCCGGAACGAACTCCTCCGGATAGATGATGACCGCATACCACCCCTGGTACCAGGACAGGCCGAGGTGCAGGACCGGTAGGCAGGCCTGCAGGGCGATGGCAATTTGGTCGCGGGGTTCGAGGCTGGCCCCCTGGACCGCCTCGATGGTCTTGGACCTCAGGAAGAGGGCCGCAAGTGTCCTTAGCCCCTGGGCCTCGTCTGCCCCCAGCCCGGCCAGGAGCGGAAGCTCGTCCCAGGCTTGCTCCCATGCCTCCGCAGGGTAACGGGCCAGGGCTCGGGCCGTGGCTCGTTCGCGCCAGCGGTGAACCAGTGCGCCGATCACGGCGTCATCCCTGATGGTGGAGGGCTGGGGAAGGGTAGGGGTGGGTTTGCGATCATGGTGCCATGCTGACGCAGGGGCCACCCCATGACAAGGTTGGATGGCCCCGCAGCCAGGTCGCGGCGGTGCGTCACAGGCTAGGCCGAGGCTAATGGCTGGTCCAGGCCGCCAGACACGGGATCTCCGCCACCACCCGGTAGCGGCTTGGCCACCGTCCTTTCTGGCCGCCGCGCGTCCAGGCCGTGGTCACAAAACCGCCGCCCTGCCGGTACCCGGGGATCAGCCGATCCGGGCGAACTCTGGACCCTCCACCACCCACCGACGGGAGGCTTTAACTACGCCATGGTCGGATGATCGGCGCCGAACAGGCGCCCGCCGGCCTGCCACCAGGCCCTATCGATCTCTTTTCGGCTCTCTGGGATCTCAGTAGGTTATAATATTCATCTATTACATGACCTTACGAAAAACTGGAGGGCGCCATCGAATCGCACACCACGTCACTTAAGGAAGCGCTGAAGTATGTTCCCATTCCTCCCCGTCTGTTACGGCGGCCATTTTTTTCAGTACCCGAGTCCCAATTTGACCGATTTATGGCGCCTTTTGGCCCTCATGATGGCCCCTTTGCCCCTGCGACCGCTTGTTGGGCGCACGGTGGCCTCAGGTGGCCAATAG
>JBATOB010000412.1:0-1809 GCA_049290655.1 Chromatiaceae bacterium
GTGCAGCCGCGGACTCACATCCCCGATCAGCCAGGGTTTCACCGCCCCGCCGAGCACCACGATAGCACCCGCCCGCGGACAGTCCGCCGCCGCCATGGGCGGGAAGTCCGCCTCCAGCCGCTCCAGCAAATACCCCGCAACGAGGGGCAACGACGCGGCCCAGACCACCAGGACACCACCGGCCATCAAGGCCGCCCCCAAACGGCGCACCCCCGCCAGCCAGCGCAGCAAGGCGCCGGCGAACACCCAGCCCAGGCCCAACGGCAAGGGCAGGATCAGCGCCGTCATCAGGCGCTTCAGTTCAATCCAATCCATCGGGTTGTCCTTTAAAGAACAAGGTCGGTACCCCTTTTTTCGGGAAGATCAGCCGGTAAAGCCGCGGGTGCCGTTCGAGCAGCAGGCTGGCGCCCAGGGTGAGGGCCATGGTCAGCAGGAAGGAGGCCGCCACGGCCAGCCAGACGGAGGCGATGCCGGCCGCCATGAGCCCGGCCAGACCAGTCTGGACGAAGAACTGCCAGACGAAGGAATGGGCCAGGAAGATGAAGAGGGAACGGCGGCCGATGAGGGCCAAGAGGGTGGAGCGCAAGGGCCAGGCCAGGCCCAGCAGACCGAAGAAGGCCGCGATCAGGTAAAGGTCATGGAAGACCAGCGCCAGCGGGCGGTCGAGGGCCAGCAGCCCGCCGCCATTATTCATCCCGTAGCTGTTGGTCCGCACGCTGGCGTAGATGCAGGCCACAAAGACCACCAGGCAGCCGGCGTGAAACCAGACCCGGCCACCGTAGCGGTGCCACAAGGCCGCCACCGCCAGGCCCAGGGGAAACAGGAACAGCACCAGATCCAGGGTCCAGGGCACCACCGCCATCAGGTTGTTTGGCATCAGCCCCAGCAGCCCATGGGCGAGCAGGGTGCCGCCCAGCAGCGCCCCTCTCGCCCGCGGCCCCGCCGCGCGGTAGGCCCCGAGCAACACCACCATCGCGAACAGAGCGGGCAGGAACCAGAAGAGGCCAAAGCCGCAGGCCTCCTTATAGTGCTCCTGATCGGAGATCACCACCGCCAGCGCCACCTTGCCGGCCCAGTCCGCCAAGGCGGCCGGCTCCCAGGGCACCTTGAGGAGCAAGTACAGCAGGCAGGCCAGGGCGAAAAACAGCCAGTGCGGGACAAAATAGCGCGCCAGACGATCCCTCAGCCCCGCCCGGCCAACGGCGGCGCCGGGCACGATAAAGGGCAGCAGCAGAAAGCAGGCAACGTGAAAGTTGTACAGGACGTTGAAGCAGAGGGGACAGGCCGCGAAGAAGAGGGTGTTATGGCCGAGCACGATCAGGCTGATGAGGATGCCCTTGAAGGCATCCACCGCCGCCCGGTCCGGGGCGGACGAAGCGCCTTTTATCCCCTGATTCACGAGGATAAAAGGGTACTGACCCCCTTTTTACGAACCACGGCGACCAGGGATTTGGCGAGGGGCGGGATCCGGCCCACGCGAATGAACTCGATCGATTGGAAACCCGCCTCTTCCAGCAAGGCCCCCAAGGTCCGCGCCGAGAAGAACTTGATATGCCCGCCGTCCCACAGCGGGCCAAGGTGGTCGTCCCATTTGCCCGCGAGGGCCAGCGCCAGATTCTTGAGGTAGCCGTGATAGGGCGTTGACAGCACCCCCACCCCACCCGGCTCGATGAGATCGTGAAAGGTACGCATGAAGGTGCGAGGAAAGAAGCAGTGCTCGATCACTTCCAGGCTGACCACCAAGGGGAAGGTCCCATACCGGCCGGCCAAGTCGTCATAGGCATCGCTCACCTCAAAAAAGGGTGACCC
>JBATOB010000413.1:0-2050 GCA_049290655.1 Chromatiaceae bacterium
ACGGCACGGGCCGGCTGCTCGGGATGTTGGCCCGCAAGGACCTGATCCACGCCTACGGGGCCGCGGGGCCTCACCTCCGAGCAGACTGAGTTTGCTCTCGTCGCACCTCGGCCGGGTGCGGCTCGTCCTGACCTTATCCTAGCGATCTCCGGGGCACTGGTGTCGACGATTGGCCGGCCAACAGGGCCCCGCCGCCATCACCGGGCAGGGAGGCATCATGCTTGCCATCGACAATCTCTCGAAACGGTTCGATGCCTCGTTCGGGCACGCCCTCTTTGAGCGGGTCTCGCTGCGGCTGGCACCGGGCGAGTCCGTTGCCATCATGGGTGAGTCAGGGGTTGGGAAATCGACCTTTCTTAACTGCATCGCGGGCCTGGAGCCCGTCGATGGCGGACGGATACAACTGCGGGACCGGGAACTGACGGCCTTGGACGAGGATGAGTTCGCGCGTCTACGGCGGCGGGACTTTGGCTTCGTGTTCCAGGCCTTTCACCTGCTGCCGCATCTGACCCTCGCTCAGAACGTCGCCTTGCCACTCTGGTTGCTGGAACAGGACGAGGCCAGCGCCGATGGGCGCGCCCGCGCCCTTCTGGAGCGGGTCGGCCTTGGCCACCGCGCGGACGACTGGCCGCGCCATCTCTCCGGCGGGGAGATGCAGCGGGTGGCCATCGCGCGCGCCCTGGTTCATGAGCCGGCTCTGGTGCTTTGCGATGAGCCGACCGGCAACCTGGACCCTGCCCGGGCCCTGGGGGTGCTGGGACTCTTGTTCGAGGGCATCCGCACCACCGGCGCGATCGGCATCCTGGTCACCCACTCGCGGTTGGCGGCGGCCCATGCCGATCGCATCCTGCGCTTGACCCCCCTCGGTCTGGTCGAGGAGCCGGGGGGGGCATGAGGATGGGCGCCCTGCTGCGGCATGTCTTCCTGGGCAGTCTGTGGCGACGGCGCCTGGCCACCACCCTTTCGCTGCTGGCCATCGCCTTGGGGGTGGCGCTGGGGCTGGCGGTGCAACTCATCCATGCCGCGGCCCTCGATGAATTCGGGCGCGGCATGCGCTTGATCAGCGGCGAGGCGGATCTGCAGGTCGTCGGGCCCCAGAGCGGCTTCGATGACGGCCTCTATCCGCTGCTGGCCCAACGGCCGGAGGTGGCCGAGGCCAGCCCCGTGTTGGAGATCGAGGCTCGCTTGCCCGATCGCGCCACCACCCTGCGCATCCTCGGGATCGACCTCTTTCGCGCCGCTCGCGTCACCCCCTCCTTATTGCCCCTGGTCGAAGGCCGGCCGGGAGAGGCTATCCCCGACCAGGGGGCGCCCACGGCCAAGGGTGATGTCCGACTGGACGCCCTCCAGCCCGATGCCCTCTTCGCGAGCCCCGCCGCCGCGACCCAACTCACCCTGGTCAGCGGGGCACCCTTGAGGGTGCAGGTTGGCACCCGCGAGGCGGAACTGCGCCTCGCGGGTTCGGTGCCCGCCGCGGGCGTTGGCCAGGTGCTGGCCGTGATGGATATCGCCGCTGCTCAGCAGACCTTTGAGCGGGTCGGTCGCCTGAGCCGGATCGATGTGCGTCTCGCGCCCGGTGGCGATGCGGGTCGGGCCCGTCGGGCCTTGAGCGCACTGCTGCCCCCCGGTGTCAGCCTCCGCACCCCGGTTGACGCCCAGTCCGAGGTCCAGAGTCTGTCCCGGGCCTATCGGGTCAATCTGACCATGCTGGCGGCCATTGCCCTCATGACCGGTGGCTTCCTGGTCTTTTCGGCCCAATGGCTCGCGGTGGTGCGACGGCGGCAGGAGTTTGCCTTTTTGCGTGCCCTCGGGCTTGATCGCGCCGGTCTGCGGCGCGGTCTCCTCGCCGAGGGGGCCCTGCTGGGACTGGTCGGCGGCCTCATCGGCGTGGCCCTGGCCCATGGGCTGACCGCCCTGGCCTTTCGGGTGATCGGTGGCGACCTGGGGGCCGGATACTTTCGGGGTCTGGCCCCGCAACTCCAGTTGGAACCCGGCTTGATCCTCGGCTATCTGGCCCTGGGCGTATGCGCGGGGCTGGGCGGGGCCTGGC
>JBATOB010000414.1:0-4303 GCA_049290655.1 Chromatiaceae bacterium
AGGGGATGATGGGCTGGTTGGGGACCAGGAGGGCATAATTGTCACCAACCTGGATCTTTTCGCCACTGGCGGGCACCTGAATTTTGTCGTAGGCCATGTCGTCTGTCTCTTTGGGGTTGCAAAAATAGAATGAGTCTAGCACCCGAGTGGGCGCTTGCTTGCGTCCAGCCGCTATTACGCATCAGCAATTCCAATTTTGAGCTTGGCGGCGGATCAGGCGACTGCTCTGATCTCAACATACCAAATCCAAGGAGCCTTTCGGACCGAAAACCGGTTCGTGGAGCCCTGTTTGAGGTCCGCACAGGCGTTGATTTGCCCCGACACGGCCAGATTTGGATTAGGCATGGCGCGCCTTGAAGTGAGCCATCGCGCCACCGGCCTTCAGCACAGGGATATCCTTCGGCTCGAAGGCGGGGGCCAGCGGAATCCTTTCGCCCTTGACCTCGAGGAACAGATCGCCCCCCAGGTCCGACACCTCGATGGCCACCCGATCGCCCTGGGTCACCTTGTCGTAGTCGTCCATGTTCCGGAAGGTGAGCGGCACGATGCCGAAGTTGACCAGGTTGGCGACATGGATGCGGGCGAACTGGGCCACCACCACCGCGCGCACCCCTAGCCAGCGCGGGCACAGGGCGGCGTGTTCCCGCGAGCTGCCCTGGCCATAATTCTCGCGGCCGACCAGAAAGCCGTGACCGCCGGCGTCGCGATGGGCGACGGCGCGTCTGGAGAAGCTTGGGTCCACCAGGTTGAAGGTGGCCTGCATGGCATACTCCTTCACGTTGGAGCGCAGGGGCAGGTAGACCCCGGCGGGCTGGATGTCGTCGGTGCTGATGTTGTCCCCCAGCCTGAGTAACACCTCTCCCTCCAGGCGGCCCGGCAGGGGCTCGAAATCCGGCAGGGCCATGATGTTGGGGCCACGGATTACCTCCACCCGCTGCGCCTCTCCCTGGGGCAGGGGCATGAGGAAGGAGCCGGTGTCGTCCACCTGGGGGGTTGGGGTGATCTCGACCGCCCGGTCCGGCAGGCTGATGGTACCCGTCAGGGCGCTGGCCGCCGCCACCAGGGGGCTGACCAGGTGGACTTCGGCGTCCGGGGTGCCCGAGCGCTTGGGGAAGTTGCGGTTGAAGGTGCGCAGGCTGATGCCCTTGCTCGGGGGAGAACCGCCCTGGCCGATGCAGGCGCCGCAGCCGTTCTCCATGACCCGCACCCCGGAGGCGAACAGGGAGGCCAGGTAGCCTGAATTGGCAAGCTGCATGGCCACCGCCCGGGAACCGGGATACAGCAGGGTGTCCACCGCTACCCGCTGGCCCTTGAGCAGCTCGGCGAAGCTGGCGATATTCTCGAAGGAGCTGTTGGTGCAACTGCCCACGCACACCTGATGGATCTTGGCTCCGACGCGGTCCGCCACCCGCTCCACGGTACCGGGAGAGGGATAGATGGCGATCAGCGGCTCCAGCCCGGAAAGGTCGATATCGATCCGTCCGGCATATTCGGCGCCCTCGTCCGCCGCCAGGGGCCGATAGTCGCCGCCCCGGCCGCGACTGTCCAGGTATTCCCGGGTGCGCTCGTCGCTCGGGAAGATGGAGGTCGAGGCACCCATCTCGGCCCCCATGTTGGTGATGGTGGCCCGCTCGGTCAGGGACAGACTCGCCACACCCGGGCCGGTATACTCGAAGACCTTCCCCTTACCGCCCTTGACGCCCATGATCGAGAGCAGCTTCAGAATGACGTCCATGGCCATAACGTCATCGGGCAGGGCGCCGATGAGATGCACCTGCACGACTTCGGGCATGGGAATGACGTACTCGCCGGTGGCCATAGCCAGGGCCACATCGTAGCCGCCGGCGCCAAAATAGATGGCGCCCATGCCGCCGGCATTCACGGTATGGCTGTCGGCGCCGACACCGGTCATGCCGGGCTTGACGAAGTTCTCGATGTTGAGGAAGTGGCAGATCCCGGTCCCCGGCGGGGAGAAGACGATGCCGAGCTTCTTGGATACGGTACGCAGATACTCGTGGTCGTCCGGGTTGCGGAAGCCCGACTGCATCATGCTGTGGTCGACGAAGTTGACCGACAGGGGCTTGACCTGTTCGACGCCCATGGCCTCGAGCTGGAGCATGCACATGGTCCCGGTGGCGTCCTGAGTGAAGGCCTCGTCGATCCGGATAGTCGCCACCTCCCCAGCCGGGGGCAGGCCACCGCCTCCCACCAGGTGCTCGGAAAATATCTTTTCTGTCAGATTCATCGAGGTCATTGGTTGTCTCCCAAGTTTTCTCTCAACAGGTCGCTCGCGTGATCGGCATTGCCGGCGACGGGTCGCTCGGCAATGCCACCCGTTTACCGCCGTCAAATTCGCAACAGGTAATAGACGCTGAGGAGGGTACCCGCCGCCGCGATCCCGTAGCCGACCACCGCCACGGCCCCGTCAGCCCGGAGCCCCAGGCCATGCAGCGCGGTGCGCAGCCGATGGGCGGCATGCCACAGACATAGGGTGATGACGCCGAACACCACGAGCTTACCGAGCCAACCGCCGGCGAAGGCGTGCATGTCCTCGTAGCTCAGAGACGCCGGGGCGTGCCCATAGCCGGCCATAAGCGTGATCAACACGAGTGCCGGCAGCACGAAGGCGGCGACGGTGCCGCCGGCGGCAAACAGACTCCAGACCAAGGGTTTGTTGGATCTAGCCACCGTTAAATACCCCCGCGACGAACAGGATGAACAGGGAGAGCGCGATCCAGACGACGTAATGGCCGCCGACGATGATGCCCCCGGGCAAGAACTCCTCGCCGATCTGCACCGGCATCGCCTTTGGCGTCACGCCGAACCAGGAACCGGTGTGGAACAGGGTGACGGCGAGCACCAGCCAATGAAGGCCCAGCGACAAGGGGCTGCTCAGACTCGTAAGAAAGGCCTGATAAGCCTCGGGGCCGGCGGCGAGCGCCTTGACCCCCCACAGCAGCAGCAATGCATAGCCGCCGATGAAGACGGAGCTGAGCTCTTGGGCCATATGCACCCGGTCGCGCCGGCGGGTCAGGTACCAAGTGGTCCGCGCGACCTCCCGGACAAATGGCTTTACAAGGGATTTCTCGATCATGTTTTTTTCCTCCCCAGCCCCAGGTGGTCCAGATACCACCCGATGGTGCTCCCGATCTTCATCTGCTGGATGGCCCCGGCCGGGTCCACGTGTTTAGGACACACCACGGAGCAGGCGTCGGCAAAGGCACAGTCCCAGATCCCGATATTGCTGGCTACCACATCTTCGCGCTCCTCCCGGCCCTGATCGCGGGAGTCCAGGTTATATCTGTGCGCTAGGGCGAGGGCGGCAGGCCCGAGGAACTCGGGAATCAGCGCGTATTGAGGACAGGCTGAATAACAGCAACAGCAGTTGATACAGTGGGTATACTGCATGAATCGTGCTAACTGGGCCGGTGTCTGCAGATACTCCCCCCCATCAAGGGCGCGTTCTTCCTTACGAATGATGTAAGGCTTGACCCGTTGGAGTTTCTCCATGAAGTCGTCGAGCACCACCACGAGATCCCGCTCGATGGGGAAGTTCGCGAGGGGCTCGATGCGGATCTTGCGCTCGGGCAGGTCGCGCAGAAAGGTCTTGCAGGAAAGCCGTGGCTCCCCGTCGATCATCATGCCGCAACTGCCGCACACCGCCATGTGGCAGGACCAGCGGTAACTGAGGGTACTGTCCAGGTGGTCCTTGATGTAATTGATGGCATCCAGCACCACCCAATCCTCCTCGCAGGGAATCCGGTAATCCTGGAACCAGGGCGCCTGGTCGGTCTCCGGGCGATAGCGCAGGATCGCCAACTCGATCGTCTTGTAGCTCATACGCCACCTCCGTAGATCCGCTCGCCGGGCGGCGAGTGGGTGATGACTACGTCCAGGTAGTCGATGCGCGGATCGGCGCCGCCGTTGTAGTAGGCCAGCGAGTGCTTGAGGAATTGCGCATCGTCGCGCGCGGTGTAATCGAGACGCTGGTGCGAGCCCCGTGACTCCTTGCGCTGCAAGGCCGAATGGGCGATGGCATGGGCCGCCTCGAGCATGGAACCCACCTCCAGCGTATAGATCAGATGGGTGTTGAAGACGTTGCTCTTATCCTCCAGGTGCACCCGGGCATAGCGATCGCGCAGTTCCGCGAGCTTGTCGCAACTGGCCTGAAGCGATGCCTCGGTGCGGTAGATGCCGGCACCGGCCTCCATGGTAGCGTTCATTTCCTTGCGCAGCCCGGCGACGCGCTCTACGCCGTCTTCCCGCAAGAACAGATCGGCAATACGCTGGCGGGCCTCCCCGG
>JBATOB010000415.1:0-5664 GCA_049290655.1 Chromatiaceae bacterium
GCCATGCGCCTAGGTCACGGCCGAAAATCCGCGAGGATGTCACCGGTCCCCTGACACGGCGGACCCTATGCCGACCTAACCTCGTTCAACAGATCGGGGTGACGGTCGAGCACCTTGAGCAGCTTCACCAAGGCCAAAGGCGGCTTGGTCTTGCCGTTCTCGTACCGCGAGAATGCATTGACACCACCGCCAAATAGTTCGGCCGCCTCGCGCTGATCAAGCGCGAGTTTCTTGCGTACCTGGGTGATGAAGGCAGGATCAACGATCGCGGCGTTGACCTGCTTCGAAAAGGCCCGCATCTCGCGCATTACGCGCTCGGATTCCGCCGCGGCCAAGACGGATTCAGCGCAGGCCGGGCAGAATTCGCCCATGATCGCTGGAATGATCGTGGTTTCGCCCTTGTAGGCGTAGGGGAGGTCGCGAACGTCATGGATCAGTTCCGCCGCGCCGCAAACCGGACATTTCATGCTCATAGCTCCTTGAAGGACACGATCACTACGTCATCGATGACCGTTAGCTTCAGATACACATCACCCGCTGACGTGTTCGGGCGGTAGACGTCCTGCCAGATCCTGTGATCGGCGTGAGTGGTCATGGTCTTGTAGAAATCAGCCGGCGTGGGCGCCATCACTACCGCCAAGATACCGGGATAGTCGAACCCCACAGGGCGTTCACGCCGACGCGTACTGCGTGCGTGGTGCGCACCTTGCCCGCCTCGGCCAAGGCTTTGACAATGGACAGCTTGCGGTGAGGGGTGCGTTTCTCCATCGTCAAATATTAACCTAGTTGGTATTTTTAGCAAGTCGTGGCCCGCCTCGACCTCTCCCACGACGGCTACGAGCGCCATCGCGAGCGGGCGATGCCCAGCGCGCCGGCACCACCTACCCGGCCCTGGTCCTGGGCAATTGCCTGGTCCTCGACGATAGCGCCATCGAGCCGCGGGTTGAGATCGGTGGGGCCTACCCCATCAAGACTGTGGAGGAGATCCCGGCTGGCGGCGCTCGCGCCGCGGAGCGGGCCCAGGGCCCATCAAGCAGGCGCCGGGCGGGAGCCGGTGCGGAGGCGTCGCCACCAGTTGCCCTTGGGAAGCACGACCGCCATCACCAGGCCCAGCACCAAGGGCTGATACCAGAGGCTGCCGAGCCATTCTGGCGTGGCCCCGGTTTCATACCAATTGGTCGCCACCCGCTGGAGATTGAAAAAGCTGATGTAGGTCAGGAAGGCGATGAAGAGGCGCCAGGTGTTGCGCTGGCGCGGGGATCGGGCGGTGAGGGGGACGGCGAGCAGGGTGAGCGTGAGGATGGCCAGGGGGCTCGACAACCGGTATTGGAGTTCGGCCTTGTCCCTGAGGTTGTCGGAGCCCAGCAGGCTCGGGGTCGGGAAGGTGGCCCGCTTCTGGCTATGGACATCCTCTGTCTGCCGCTGTTTGAGGCGCAGGCTGTAACGGTCAAACTCACCAATGGCATAGTTCGCCGTCCCCGGCTTGCCGTCGTAGCGGCGGCCATCGATCAGGGTGATGAACTGCTGCCCGGTCTCCTCGTCGCGGCGCAGCATCCCCTCGCCGCTCAGGACAATCTTGATGACCTCTTCCCGCTGGTCGTGGATGAAGATATTGCGCAAGTGGCTACTGTCCTGGATATCGTCCACATACAGAGTGATCTGGCCATTATCGTGTTGGTAGAAACGCCCCGGCTTGATACCAAAGAGTTGCTGTGCCTCATCCTGTTGGCTGGCGCGCATCTGCATGAGTTCGGTCACCACCGTGGGGCGCAGATAAAGGGTTAACCAGCCGGCGGCGAGGGCGACCGGGATGGCGGCGTAGAAGAGGGCGCGGTAAGTCCGGATCGGGCCAATACCACAAGCAGCGAAGGCAATCAGCTCGCTATGCTGGGCCATGCGGCCCTGGGCCATGAGGACGGCGGCAAAGAAGATGGGCGGCAGCAGGCTAGGCAAATCGCTGGCGATGCGCAGACCCATGAAGCGCAGCACGATGTCCGAACCCAAGGCCCCGGCGTTGACATCCTCCAGCGCCCGCAGCATGAGGAGGCTGACCACGATCAGCAGCACGGTGCCCAGGATGGCCAGAAAGACCTTCATCACCTCTTTGAGCAGATAGCGGTCGAGGACGGCAAGCATGGCGGTCATTCGGACTCGGCGATGGATTTTGGATGCACGGCCAGCCCTTCAGGTGCCCAAGAGGTTGGCCATGGCCTCGGTCGCCACGGGCTGCACCAGCACGGCGTGCAGTGGGAAGCGCTCCGCCAGCTTGTCCACGTAGATACGTTGGGAGTTTTCGACCAGAACTATCATGCGTGCCGCCGGGGCGTATTTTTGCAGGCTGGCCAGCAAGACATCCAGATTGCTCAGATTGGCCCCGGCATAATTGTTGCCAAAGCCATGGAAGAATTCGGCAACCACCCATTGGGGGGAAGCTGTCTTGAAGGCCTGAATCGCCTTACGTAGGGAAGGCAGGCGGCGCTCTTCAATTCCCAGTTGGCGGTACAGGGCCGAGAAGTTGGGATGACCCGGGGATTCGATAATCGAGAAGAGTAGGGGTGCCGCCGCCATCGCGTCCCACCTTAATTCTTATCGTCGTCGCGGCGCACGACCTCAACCTGGACCTTGGCCACCAAGGCGGCCATGGCGCCCAGGGCCGCCAGGATCGGCGCCATCAGCGTGAGGACGCCACCCACGGCGATGCCCGCGGATAAAGGCACCTCCAGGAGCCTTGCGCCATCCGGCTTGCGAATGATAAGGCGCCGAATATTGCCTGCGGCCAAAAGCCCCTTGAGGTAGTCCACCAGGCCGCTGCCAGCCAGGGTGATGCGTTCACGTGGGCCGGGATACTTGTCTTCTTCGCGCATTTTTTACCCGAGCTTGTCCGAAAAGGGAGAGAAATGATAGTCCAATTCCGGGGGACCCGATCAGGTAACTTTTGGGTTGGAGCCAGCCAGTATGCCTTGAGTGGGTGTGGGGGGCTTGGCCTATGGCTTGGATTTGGGCTCGCCAGGGTCCAGGGGGCGTCGAAAAGGGGCCGCGAAATAGTTGAGCTTCATGCCGGGCACCACGCCATGGCGAGTCGCAAAGCCCCCGCGCGTCTCCAGTACGTACATGGCCGCGCCATGGGATGGGTAATGTTGGTCGGAGAAGGCGTGGGTCTCCGGGGCGATATGAATGATACGTCCCTCGGAGTCGGCAAAGAACATGTCCAGGGAGGCGGGAGTGTTGCGCATCCAAAAGGTCCGCGGGGCCGCCGCGGGAAAGATGAACAGCATGCCCGTCTTGTCATCCGGCAGCTCCCGGTCCATCAGACCCCGCTCCCGCGCGGCAGGGGTATCGGCAATCTCCACCAGCAGGCTCGCTACCAGGCCCTGTTGAGTATCCTGGATTTCCAGGGTGGCGTCGGCGCGGATTCCTTCCCCTTGGGCGGGCGAGGCGAGGAGGTATAGCCAAGCCAGGAGCAGAAAGAGATAGGGATGGACTTGGGCCCAGACGCCAGATGTTCTTGCAAAGCCTCTCAACCAAAGAATCTTCATCCCAAAGCCCCATCAGCCAATCACCAAGACCTATAATGCCATGAATCCTATTTTGAAAGCGCTTTAAGGGCGCACTTGTAATCACCATGCTCGAAGGCTATTTGGGCCTGTTTTTCGTGGCCTTTCTGGCGGCGACCCTTCTGCCCGCCTATTCCGAGGTCCTTTTCGTGGGCCTGCTCGCGGCGGGTTACGACCCCTTGGCGCTCTGGGCATGGGCCACGGCGGGCAACACCCTCGGCGCGGCGGTCAACTGGCTGTTGGGCCGCTACTTGCTTCACTATCAAGCTCGATCCTGGTTTCCCTTCAAGCTGGATACCCTGGGCCTCGCCCAAGGGTGGTTCCAACGCTATGGCGTCTGGTCCCTGCTCTTCTCCTGGGCGCCCATCGTCGGGGATACCTTGACCTTTATCGCCGGCCTGATGGGGGTGAGATTTCCCCTTTTCCTCCTGCTCACGGCCCTGGGCAAGGGGGCCAGATATGCCATTATGCTGGGATTGGCGTGGGTGATTTGATCCCCATTACCCGAGGCGAGAGCTGGGAGCATCATCGCCACTGCCTAGAGGGAGGTTAGGATAGTGACCACCCCATGGCTTGAAATGAGCATGCCAGGCAATAACTGCCCAGTTCTGGCACGGGCATGCCCGTGACTTTGTCAGCGCCCGCCGAACTTGCCCGGCGTCAGGCGCAGCGAATAGGTACTGATCGGGTACCTTGACGGTCAGGCTGCTTTGGCCGAGGGTCGCCATTACCAGGAGGAAAACCATCCCATGCCCAATGCAGTCGTCCTCTTGAGTGGCGGCCTGGATTCGACCACCGCCCTGGCCATCGCCCAGGCCGAGGGTTTCACCCCCTATGCCCTGTCCTTCCGCTATGGCCAGCGGCACTTAGTCGAACTGGAATCCGCCCAGCGGGTCGCCTCGGTCATGGGCGTCGCCGAGCACATCATCGCCGACATCGACCTGCGCCGCTTCGGTGGCTCCGCCCTGACGGCGGACCTCCCGGTGCCCAAGGACCAACCGCTGGCGACGCTGGCGGCGGGTATCCCCATCACCTACGTCCCCGCCCGCAATACCATCTTCCTGTCCTTTGCCCTGGCCTGGGCCGAGGTCCTGGGGTCCAGCGACCTCTTCATCGGCGTCAACGCCCTGGACTATTCCGGCTACCCGGACTGCCGGCCCGAGTACCTGGCCGCCTACGAGCGGATGGCCAACCTGGCCACCGCCGCCGGGGTCGCCGGGCGCCAGCACCTGCGCATCCACGCCCCCTTGCTCGCCCTGACCAAGGGCCAGATCATCCAACGGGGTTTGGCCCTCGGCATCGACTATGGGCTCACCAGCAGTTGTTACGACCCCGGCGCGGCTGGCCGGCCCTGCGGCCAGTGCGACTCCTGCCAACTGCGGGCCAAGGGCTTCCGCGAGGCCGGGGTCCCGGACCCCTTGTTAATCCGGCATGGCCGGGTCCGAGGTGATTGAGATGAGCGCGCCACTCCACTACCTGGCCACCGCCCCCTTCGAGGCCGCCCGCCAGGTCGAGATCCTGCCCGCCGGGCACCGCTCCCGGCGCCTCCACGGTCATAGCTTCCTGGCCCGGGTCCGGGCCGCCCTGCCCAGCGGCTGGGTGTCCTTCCCGGGGGGCGAGGGCGGCGCCCTCACTTCAGCCCTGACCACGGCCGTCGCCGCCCTCGACTACCGCTACCTCAACGACCACCTTCCCATGCCCACCGACGAAAACCTCGCCCGCTGGCTGCGCGACCGGCTCGCGGTACCCGGTCTCGCCAGCGTGGGCGTCCAGAGCACCCGCGACGCAGGGGCGGAGCTGGACGGCGCCGACCACTGCCACCTCTGGCACCGCTTCCGCTTCGAGGCCGCCCACCGGCTGCCCAACGTCCCGCCGGGCCATCCCTGCGGGCGCCTGCACGGCCACGGCTTCGAGGTCATCCTCCACGCCGACCAGGACCTGGCGGGCCAGGACATGGGCCTGGACTTCGACGACCTGGCCAGCCGCTGGGCGCCCCTGCAGGCCGAACTCCACCACGCCTGTCTCAACGATATCCCCGGCCTGGCCAACCCCACCAGCGAGCGGCTCGCCCACTGGCTGTGGGACCGCCTCCAGCCCACCCTGCCGGCCC
>JBATOB010000416.1:0-6509 GCA_049290655.1 Chromatiaceae bacterium
AGGCATAGAGGCGATTGGGGGTCCACTGGCCCTGGCCAGTGCGGGTCGCGCTCTTGAGGCTGCGCCAAGTGTAATCCTGGGCCTCCGCCACCGCCTTTTCCATCGGCTGCCCCAAGGCGAGGCGGGCGGCGATGGCGCTGGCCAGGGTACAGCCCGAGCCGTGATATTCCGCTGGCAGCCGTGGCCAATTCCAGGCGCGCCGGCTGCCGTCTTGGCCGTAGAGCCGATTGATGACCTCGGTGCTATCGTCGTGGGTACCCGTGATGAGTACCCACCGGCAGCCGCTGGCAAGCAGGCGAGTGGCGCAGTCATCCGGGGCCTGGGCGCCGCTCAGGGCTTGGGCTTCCGGGAGGTTTGGGGTAGCCAAGTGGCAACGACCGAGCAAATGGGCTCCTATCTGATCAAACAGGGTGGGGTCCGTCACCCTCTGCCCGGCGCCCGAGGCGAGTACGGTATCCAAGATCAGGGGGAGTTCCGGGTATTCGTCTGCCAGTTGGCACAGCCAGCGCGCCAGTTGTGCGCTGCCCAATAGGCCGATCTTGATCGCCCTGACCTGGCTGTCCGCCAGGATTAGGCGGCATTGGGCATCTATCTCCGCCACGGGCTGGGGCCAGAGTCCCAGGAGGCCCTGGGTGTCCTGGCGGGTTAGACAGGAAACGACGGTTGCCGCATGGATGCCGTTGGCACGGGCGGCCTCGGCGTCCGCCTGGATGCCGGCACCACCACTCGGGTCATGTCCGCCGATGCAGAGGATGGTGGGGGCTAGGTGGGACTCGGGCATGTCTGGTGGGTGTGGGAAGGAGCCATGGGAGTCATGTTAAACCAGGCGGGGGCCAGGCAAGGGCCGAAATCTTGGCTATGCTTCCTTCGTAGAACCGCTTTTCCCATTGAGATTCCAAATGATCCAGTCCGCTGAGGCAATGAGGGGTCTCGCTCGAAGCTATTGCTGGCTCATCGAAGCCGCCTGCCAGAACGAGCCCGACTGGTTGGCCCGGGTGGCTGACCTGCTGCCACGCCTGCACGCCACCCTGCTCACCCTCCGTAGCAATGATTCCGACATGGCCGGCGGTCCGATGCCCGATCTGGATGCCCGCTTCGAGCTTTTTGGCTGCCTGCGCGATCAGCTCGGCGAGCGGGACCACTATTGGCTGGAGTTTGATCCCATTGGGGATGGGGAGGCCATGACCGGGAGTTTGGCGGATGATCTCACCGACATCTATTACGAACTTCGTCAGGGCCTGTCACTTGCCGAATCCTTGCCCTTGGGTGCCGGGCGCGGTTGGCTCGCAGGCTTTGAGGCGCATTGGGGGCGTCATCTCTCCGACGCCGAGCGCCACCTTGCCAACCTGGCCGCTCAGGGTCGGTTGGTCTCGTGAGTGGCAAGGGTGGGTGCTTCTTTGGTATCTTAGCTCTAATCCTTACCCCTTTACGGAGATGATTCCATGTTAGCGGCCCTTTCCGAACAAGACCTTTCCCTGACCGGCACCGCCCAAAGCAAGATGGGCGAACTCTTTAACCAAGTTGAAGAAGGCATCCAGGGGGTGCGCGTATTCGCCACGCCTGGTGGGTGCAGCGGCATTAGCTTCGGCATGACGTTCACCGATAGCATCAATGACAATGACGGCGTCCTGCACTGCGAGGGTTTCAATGTGGTCGTCGATGACGGCACCTTGCCCTACCTGCGCGGTGTCGAGATCGACTTTGTTGATCGCGGCGATGGCGCTGCCACCTTCGTCTTCAACAACCTACCGTCCATGGGCGGTGGCTGTGGAAGCTGTGGCTCGGGCGGTGGCGGAGGTGGGGGCGGTTGTTCCTGACCTCTGGCGATTCACCCCTTGGCGTCCGCCCTGGGTCGCCAGGGACACTCCTCGGGGAAACTGGCGTCCACCGGTATTCCTTACCTGTAGGTGGCAAGTCCCGTAATCAGCGGCATGGATTGATCGGGAATGGAGCGCGCTAGACCATGATCAGAGTCGGCATCGTCGGCGGAACTGGCTATACAGGTTCCGAACTGCTGAGAATCCTGGCGCGCCATCCCCAGGCATCCCTGGCCGCCATCACCTCGCGCGCCGAGGCCGGCCAAGCCGTGGCGGACCTGTTCCCGCACCTGCGCGGGCGGATCGATCTCAAGTTCAGCGAGCCCGATGCGGGGCGCCTGGGTGAGTGCGATCTGGTCTTCTTTGCGACCCCCAACGGCACGGCGATGAAGATGGCCCCCGACCTGTTGGAACGGGGGGCTAAGGTCATCGACCTGGCCGCCGATTTTCGCTTGAAGGACCCGGCGATCTGGGAACGCTGGTACGAGATGCCCCACGCCTGTCCCGAGCTATTGGCCGAGGCGGTATATGGACTGGCCGAGGTCAATCGCGCCGCCATTCGCGAGGCGCGGTTAGTGGCCAATCCCGGTTGCTATCCCACTGCGGTGACCCTGGGCTTTTTCCCGCTGCTGGAGCAGGGTTGGGTCGATCCCGGTTGGCTGGTGGCGGATGCCAAGTCCGGTGTCAGCGGTGCCGGGCGCAAGGCCAGCGTGGGTATGCTCATGGCGGAGGTCGGCGAGAGCTTCAAGGCCTACGCCGTGACGGGTCATCGCCACCAGCCGGAAATTTTTCAGAACCTGTCCGGGGTGGCGGGTCCGGGTCTGCGTCTGACGTTCGTGCCCCACCTTTTGCCCCTGATTCGTGGCATTGAAGCGACACTCTACGCCCGCTTGAAGGGACCGGACCAGGATCTCCAGTCCGCCTACGAGGCCCGGTATGGCGCTGAACCCTTTGTCGATGTCATGCCAGCCGGCTCCCATCCCGATACCCGCTCGGTGCGCGGGTGCAACACCTGCCGCATCGCAGTGGCTGAGCCCCTCGGTGAGGGGATCGTCGTGGTCCAGTCTGTCATTGACAATCTGGTCAAGGGCGCGGCGGGGCAGGCCGTGCAAAATATGAATCTCATGTTTGGGCTAGACGAGACCGAGGCGCTGGGAGCTCTGGCTCTGCTGCCCTGAGGCTGCGACCATGGGCAAGCCCTGGCGGGTGCCATCGCCTCGCATCGTCCTCGACCAAGGTGGGGGCTGGGGGTTGAGGCTGCTTGTGGTCGTCCTGGTACTGGGTGCCATTGCCGGGGCCTTTTTTGCTGGGGTGTTCCTGGCACGCGAGGAAGGCAAACCCCAAATTGCCATCTCCGCGATCCTGAGGCAAGAAAACCAGGCACTGGTCGAAGAGATGGCCGTCTTGCGCGGGGAAAAGGCGGTGATTGAACTGAGTCAGCGCGTCGACCAGAATACACTCCTTGCCGCCCAGAAAAGCCTGAAGGCGGAGCAAGAGGCCCGGCAGGCCCTGGAAAAAGATCTGTCCGCTCTTAAGCGTTTGATCCGCGAAGGTGGTGACGGCATCCTTAAAATTCAGGACTTTGTTCTGACGACGGTGGGTGAAGGCCTTTATGAATACAGCTTCACCACCAGCCAAATGATGTCGGACTATCCCGAATCCGTCGCCACGGCCTCCATCAAGCTGGTGGGTAAGCGAGGGGGCAAGGAGGTGGAGCTGGGTCTTAACAGGCTTCCGGGCTCGGAACCTCTGTCACAGGCACTTAAATTCAAGCATTTTCAGAATGTTAAAGGGATCATCAAAGTTCCGGCCAATCTGGAACCCGAGGCGATGACCATCGAGATCGGGCCGACCAGTAAAAAGCTGATTCCGGTTACTGAATCCTTTCCCTGGCCGAAATCGCCTGAGGCTGGAGGTTGAGCTTGGGCAAGAAGCTGCATTTGGCCAAGAAGAAGAAATTCAGGTTCCCCCCCTACGATACCCTTATTGGCAAGGGTGCCGAGGTTCAGGGTAACCTGCGTTTTGTCGGTGGCTTACATGTGGATGGCAAGATCCAGGGTCATGTCATCGCCGAGATAGCCCCTACGGGCGAGGCGGCCGTCAGTCTGTCCGCAACCGGGGTCATTGAGGGTAATCTGGAGTCGCCCTTCGTGGTGCTCGATGGGCGGGTGAAGGGGGATGTCCGCGCCTCCGAACGCGCCCTCTTGGCCGCCGGGGCCCGTATCGAGGGCACCCTCTATTATGGCGCCCTGACGATCGATGATGGCGCCGAGATCCATGGCGGTCTGGTGCGTCTGGATGCCGATGGTGTTCCCGTCCGGCAGGTTGTGGAGACCGAGGCCATAGCCGAACTGGCGAATCAGGCTTGAATATCGGCGGGGGGAAGCCATCTTCACTAGCAAGATTTCAATCTTCCTTACTACGAGGTCCCAACCCATGACGGCTGATATCGCATTGGAAGCCCCGCTTATTTTTACCTCCGCCGCCGCCGCCAAGGTGGCCGACTTGATCCAGGAGGAAGGCAATCCCACTCTTATGTTACGTGTTTATATCCAGGGCGGGGGTTGTTCTGGTTTTCAGTACGGATTCACCTTTGAGGAAATCTTGCAGGATGGCGATACCGAGGTCATGACCGACGGCGTCAAGCTGGTGGTGGATCCCATGAGCCTGCAATACCTTACGGGGGCGGAAATCGACTATACGGAGGGGTTGCAGGGCGCTCAGTTCGTGATCCGCAACCCCAATGCCACCACCACCTGCGGTTGCGGGTCATCCTTTTCGGCTTGATCCGCTGGCAGCCGGGGTCGGTGCTGCCATCCCAGCCTCATGGCCATCACCCTAGTGTGGAGCTGCCCATAAAGTATCCGGACTTGCTCCTCTTCAGCTACTTGGGCTCAACGACCGTGGCCGGCTGAGGGGGTAGGGTTAGCGGGATGACGTTTGGATTCCTGTCCCGTTCACCCACAAAGGATGGCCATCCCAGCCAGGAAGGGGCAAAGGCAATGGCCAGCCCGAGGGCCAGGGCCAGGGTGAAGACGAGAAGAACCGGCTTGGCCAAGCTAGGCTTTCGCTTCCGGTAGCTCGGTTCGACCTGTCGAAATTTGTAGTCACGCATGGACAAAGTCGACGCCATTTATTGAAATTTGAGTAAAATCAGTGGTTCTAGTTTAACCCTTTAGCCCTGACTCTGAAACCCTCTTTTCCTGATCACGTATCAGCCGTTTCCCGGACCGGTCCGCTGGACCCGGTTTCGACTATCATCCCACTGCCTTATCTGATGCCCCCTATATATCTTATCCGGAGAGCTTGTCCATGATTGCTGTTGACGAGGCCATGAGCATCCTGTCACGCGGGACCGAGGAGATCCTGGTGGAGGATGCCTTGCGCAAGAAGCTGGCTAGTGGCCGTCCCTTACGGATCAAGGCGGGATTCGATCCCACCGCGCCCGACCTCCACCTGGGGCATACGGTCCTTATCAATAAATTACGTCACTTCCAACAGCTCGGTCATGAGGTGCTTTTCCTGATTGGCGACTTCACCGGCATGATTGGCGATCCCACGGGTAAGAACGTCACCCGCAAGGCCCTGAGCCGCGACGAGGTCCTGGACAACGCCCGGACCTACGAGGAACAGATTTTCTCCATGCTGAGCCCGGAGCACACGCTGGTGGTGTTTAACTCCAGTTGGATGGGGGAGATGCGGGCGGCGGATCTGATCCAGTTGGCGGCCCGTCATACGGTAGCCCGCATGCTGGAGCGCGATGACTTCTCCAAGCGCTTCAAATCCGGACAGCCGATCGCCATCCACGAGTTTCTCTACCCCCTTGTCCAGGGCTATGACTCGGTGGCCCTCCGGGCGGACGTGGAACTCGGTGGCACCGATCAGAAGTTTAATCTTCTGGTGGGGCGACAACTTCAGGAATCCTATGGCCAGGAGCCACAGGTCGTCATCACCATGCCTATCCTGGAAGGGCTGGATGGTGTCCAGAAGATGTCTAAGTCCCTCGGTAACTACATAGGGATCGCCGAGCCACCGGATCAGATGTTCGGCAAGCTGATGTCGATCTCCGACGACCTCATGTGGCGCTACTTTGAGCTCTTGAGCGATGTCTCCCAGGGGGAGATTGCCGGGTGGCGGCGGTCGGTAGCCGAGGGCGTTAATCCTCGCGACATCAAGTTCCGCCTGGGCGAGGAGATGGTCTGTCGATTTCATGGCAAGGCGGCGGCGACCCGGGCCTTGGAGGACTTTATCGCCCGGTTTCAACAGGGCGCCATGCCGGAAGTTATCCCAGAGGTCTCGGTCATGGCGAAGGGTGAGGGCCTGCCAATCGCCAACCTTCTCAAGGATGCCGGTTTGGTCAAGAGTACCTCGGATGCCTTGCGCCTGATTGACCAGGGTGGGGTGCGTATCGACGGGGAGCGGATGGAAGACAAGGGGTTGAGCCTCCAGACCGGGTCCATCCATGTTTTCCAGGTCGGCAAGCGACGGTTCGTGCGCGTGTCCGTGATAACGGTCCCAGGGTCGGCAATGTAGGGTTAAGTTAGCTGCAGAATTAGATATCCTGGCTCCTCGGTCAGTCGCCGGCTAGCGCCTGATCCGGGAGGCGGCTCTCGTTAATGAATCGCGGATTAATGCGCAAACTGCTGGCAGATACTTTTTATAGTCAAGATGTTGTGACATTGTTGCCGCCCG
>JBATOB010000417.1:0-3880 GCA_049290655.1 Chromatiaceae bacterium
CTCCAAGCCGACCTGCGCTTTGAAGGCCGCCGTATACGTCTTGCGCCTCGCTTCGCTCCCTTCCCTACTGCCCCTCTCGGTTAGGAGGCAAGCTTAAATTACTGTCCGATTTTCGGGGTCCACTTTATCACTCGATCATCTGACTCAACCCATGCCCCGGCTTGACCATGGGCAGCACGTCTTCCGTCTTATCGATCCAGATGTCCACCAGGGTTGGGCCTGGGGTCGTCAGGGCCTCTTGGATGCCCTCCCAAAGCCGGGCTGTCTCGATGATGCGCGTGACGCGGATGCGCGGATAGACCTGTTCCAGGCCCAGCAGATCGGGGATCTGGCGGCGGCAGGCGGGGTCGGTCAGGGTGCAGTCGGGTTTGCACTCGGCGCTGCGCGCCAGGCAGGTCTCGTAGTGATGGCCCCCGTCCATCATGTCCTCCCACTGGCGCACCATGCCCAGGAAACTGTTATTCAGCACAAACATCTTCACCGGGATGCGGTTCGCGGCCACCGTGGCCAGTTCCTGGATATTCATCTGGAAACTGCCATCGCCATCGATCAACACCAGGGGCTTGTCGGGATTGGCGAACCAGGCACCGATGGCCGCGGGCAGGCCAAAACCCATGGTGCCCAGTCCGCCAGAGCTGATCCACTGACGCGGCCGGGAGAAGCGGTAGTACTGGGCCGCCCACATCTGATGTTGGCCCACCCCGGTCACCAGGGTCGCGTCGCCTTCCGTGAGGCTGGAGACGGCCTCGATCACCGCCTGGGGCTTGATGTGCTCGGTCTGGAGATAAGGCTTGGGCATCTGGAGGCGCCAGTGGGCAATGCGGGCCATCCAGTCCGGGTGCCGGGCGCGCTGGTCGGAGGCAAGGCCATAATCGAGGAAGCTCATGAGGTCAGCGGTCAGGGACAGGTCGGCGCGGATGCGCTTGTCCAATTCGGAGGGGTCAATGTCCACGTGGGCGATGCACTTACCCTTGGCAAAGTCCTTGACCGCCACGCGATCATCGAAACGGCCCCCCAGGGTCAGGATCAGGTCCGCCTCGCGGAGGGCATAGTTCGCCGGGATGGCGCCGTGCATGCCCGGCATGCCGAGGTTGTAGGGGCTATGGAAGGGGATGACCCCCAAGGCGTTGAAGGTGGTGGAGACCGGCACCTCGAAGCGCTCGGCGAAGACTTGCAGGGCCTCGGCCGCGCTGGAATGAATGATGCCGCCGCCGGCCTTGATGACCGGCCGCTTCGCCTTGGCCAGGGCATCGAGAATGGCGTCCGCGGCCTGGTTGTCAAAGGAGGAGGGCTCGCGGTGACGCAAGCGTGGGCTATTCCCCGTGACGGCAGTCGCCAATTGAACGTCCTTGCAGATATCCACCACCACGGGGCCTGGCCGTCCGCCTTGGGCGAGGGCGAAGGCCTCGCGCAGCACCCATTCCAGGTCGCGCACATCCTTGACCAGATAGTTGTGCTTGGAGATGGGCCGGGTCATACCGATGGTGTCCACCTCCTGAAAGGCGTCCGTGCCGATGGCGAAGCTGGGCACCTGGCCGGTTATGAAGAGGGTGGGGATGGAATCCTTGTGGGCGTCGGCGATGGGTGTGACCAGGTTGGTGGCACCGGGACCCGAGGTGGCCAGGGCCACCCCCACCCGGCCGCTGGCGCGGGCATAGCCCTCTGCCGCGTGTCCCGCCCCCCCTTCCTGGCGGCAGAGGATGAACTGCGGTGATTTCTGACCGCGCCGCATGCGCTTGTTCAACTCCACATGCAAGGGGATTACGGCCCCGCCCGTGTGCCCGAAGATGTGCTCCACGCCGAGATCGACGAGGATATCGAAAAAGAGGCTGGCGCCGGTCTGGCTGGGGCTGGACATGGTGAGGGCCGCTGGCTGGGGAATGACAGGGCCTATCCTGACGCCGTTGGCGCTCTGGAATCAAGATGAGGTTGTCGGGATTTTACGAGGTAACAGGGCGATGAGGTGAGTGGAGGGGATGTGAAAAGGAAAGGCCGTGACCGCGATCCGGCGCGAATCCCGCCGCGCCCATCGCGATCGCAAACCCCTCGCGGGGCCCTAGGCGTCAGGCCGCGGCCTTGGCCGGCTTGTAGAAGATATGGTTACCAATGCGGGTGGTTTTCTTGAAGGTGCGGGACCAGTCTGGTTTGACTCGGGTCGCATGGAAATAGAGTGCGCCTTGAGTGGGGTCCTGATGCAGACCATCCAGGGTCTTGCGGGCAATTTCCAGGGAGTCTTGCCAGGCATCCGAGTCCTTGGGGGGCGACTTGGGCCTCTGGCACCACCAGGAAAACTGGCAACTCTTCTTGTCGCGCTGCTTGACGACACCACAGACCGACTTTGGGAAGGCATTGGACTTGACGCGGTTGAGGGTGACGGCGGCAACGGCCTGCTTACCGGTATGCGACTCCGCGCCGGCCTCGTGGAAAATGTTGAGGGCCAGGCAGTGCAGCTCCGCATCCAGATTGCCGGCGCCCTTGCCCGCTTGGGAGTTCGAGGTTCTCGACTTCGTGAGTAGGGGTTTACGGGCCTTGGGGGTATCGCCGTCCCCGCTGCTGTCCTCGGTATCGCGCGCGGGCTTTTGGCGGTTTTTGACATCCTCGTCAAGGGCAAGGGGGAGCGGGGATTCATGGGCCAGGTTAGCCGAGGCCGGGTTCATCGGGACGGAAGCCATGATGCTAGCCGCGAGAATCAGGGTGCGGACATCCAGGTTCATGATCAAAATCCTCATGACAAATCATTAAGTCAGGAGGTGAACATCCTAAGGTTTTCCCTATTCCCAGTCAAGACGTAGGAATTGCGGCGAAGCCAATATATTTATAATCAATAGGTTATAATGATGTACCGAGGGCATCAAGATGCCATTTGTACCCAAAATCGCGCTTGCTCTGATGGCTTAATAACCCTTTTCCCTTCTCGCCCCAAGCCACTCCCCCCCATGGGGTAAATTTCCCCTATGGCGGAGAGCTCCAAGACGAAGCGTGATAGGATATTGTAATTATTTAAAATTATGGGTTCGCAGATCATGGGGCTGGGGGCTGGAATGGCCTGAGGCCGTAAACCCTTTCCATCATGTGCGTCAGGCCTTGCTCGCGGTAGCGCGGGGTCGTGGCGAAGAGATCCAGGGCCGCAATCTCGCTGAGGCGGAAGCGCTCGGCGAAAAGGGTGCGGATCTCGGGCTCGGTCACGGCAAAGGGCGGTCCGGGTCGCTCGGCCTGGTCATAGTCCAGGGTGATGAGGAGTCCGCTGACCGCCGGCGGAAGCAGGGTATGGAGGTGACGGGCGTAGCGGGCCCGCAGGGCGGGTGGCAGGGCGATCAGGGCGGCGCGGTCAAAGAGGGCGGTCACGTCCGCGACCTGTTCACGTCCCAGGGCAAAGAAGTCGCCGCACAGGATTTCCAGTTCATCGATGCGGTAACGTTTGAAAGGGGGCTCGTCGCTGATGGTGGGCGTCAGGCCGTTTTCGGTGAAAAAGGCCTCGACCCCGAGGGCACTGATCTCAACTCCCAGGACCCGGTAACCCTCGCCAGCCAGCCAGAGCAGGTCGCGGGTCTTGCCACAGAGGGGCACCAGGACGCGAGCGCCGGCCTCTACCCCGGTGGGTGGCCAATAGGCCCGCAGGTGTGGATTGAAGGCGTCCTGATGCCAGCCGATTTCACCCGTGAGCCAGCGTTGGTGCCAAAAGTCATGATCCATGGTGCGGGGGTTCCAGTGCGGGTCGGTGGGGTACTGACAAAACCGGCTGGCCGTGTCTTGCCCTAAGGAAACGCTGAAGATTGGCCCGATTCTCTCCCCTCGCCCTCGGAAGGCGTTGTTTAGGGCTAAGGCACCCGTTTTAACCGGTTTTTGGGCTCATTTTGGGCTCGCTGGGTGGCTCCTGAGG
>JBATOB010000418.1:0-6835 GCA_049290655.1 Chromatiaceae bacterium
CCTGAGGGATGCGACGGCGGTCGCGACGCGGCTCGGCATCCCACTGGGTACCGTCAACTTCGCCACGGAATATTGGGATCGCGTTTTTGCCGATTTTCTGGCGGAGTACCAGGCCAACCGGACCCCCAATCCGGACGTAGTTTGCAATCGCGAAATCAAATTCCGCGCCTTCCTGGATCATGCCCTCACCCTCGGCCTGCATCGGATCGCCACCGGCCACTATGCCCGCCTGATCGAGGACGCCCGGGGCTACCACCTCTGTCTGAGCCGTGATGCGGACAAGGACCAAACCTATTTCCTCCACCTCCTGGACCAGGAGCAACTCGCCCACGCCCTCTTCCCTCTCGGGGGGCTGAACAAGCAAGAGGTAAGAACCCTGGCACGGCGAGCCGGGCTGGCGACGGCGGCCAAAAAGGACAGCACCGGCATCTGTTTCATTGGCGAACGCCGCTTCAGCGACTTCCTCGCCCGCTATATCCCCCCCAACCCGGGTCCCATCGAGACGCCGGAGGGGCTGTGCCTTGGCGAGCACCCTGGGCTGGCCTATTTCACCCTCGGCCAGCGCCAGGGGCTCGGCATCGGTGGCCTGGCGGCTGGTCTGGAGGCACCTTGGTTCGTGGCCGCCAAGGATGCGACCCGCAACACCCTGATTGTCGTTCAGGGCCACGACCACCCCCTGCTGCTCAGCCGCCGCCTGACCGCCAGCCGGATGCACTGGATCAGCGGTCAGCCGCCTCGCGACCCACCCTTCGCCTGCCAGGCCCGCTTGCGGCATCGCCAGTCCCTGCAACCCTGCCGGTTCGAGGAACTCAGCGGCGATCGCGCCGGACTCAGCTTTTCCCAGCCCCAAAGGGCGGTCACCCCCGGCCAATCGGTGGTCATTTATTTAGGCGAGGAATGCCTGGGGGGTGGCATCATTGAGGCCACGGAACCCTGACTGGTGGCCAAGGGGTCTTTCCCCCCTTAGGATTTCACCGTCACGATGGCCTTCTGATAGCTCGCAATTCGCCAAGCCCATGATCTACACCGTTCAAGACCGCCTCATCGCCTTGGGGGCCATCTATCAGGCCAGCCTCTGTGTCCGCCGCATCGCCACCAAGGGCACGGTGGACACGGACCTCATGGAGCCATGCATCCACAGTCTCTTCCAAACCGACGCCAACTCCACCGCCGAAATCTTCGGTCCACCCGGCGCCCTCACCCCTGGCATCCGGGAACTGGCCAACCAGCTCAGCGGTAAAACGCCCAAGGACCTGGAATTCACCCGCTACCTGCTCGCCCTCCTCAAGCTGGAGTCCGTGCTCAATGGTCGCCCGGCCATGATCCAGCAGATTGCCCAAGGCATCGAGGGGGCCCGTGCCAAGCTGGTACATTTCCCCATGCTGCACCCCAACCTGCTGGCCCACCTGGCCGACATCTACAGTCAGACCGTCAGCCAACTCCAGCCCCGCATCATGGTGAAGGGGGAGCCTAACTATCTGCAAAACCCCGACAACCAGAACCGCATCCGGTCCCTGCTTCTGGCCGGCATACGCGCCGCCTGGCTCTGGCGCCAGGTCGGTGGCAGCCGGTGGAAGATCGTTTTCGGGCGGAACAAGCTGCTGGCGGCGGCCCATCATTACCTGCGCATAAGCACCCATTAAACCTGGAGCCCAAGGCATGGCTAACGACATCATCGGCCATTGCTGGCACTGCGGTCGCGATCTCACCCCCTGCGACTATGGCCGCGAGGCCCTCTGTCTCGGCTGTGGCAAGCCCACCCGGGTCTGCCGCAATTGTCGCCACTTTGCCCCCGGGCGGCCCAACGCCTGCCTGGAGCCCATGGCCGAGCTGGTGGCCGACAAAGAAAAGGCCAACTTTTGCGAACTCTTCGACCCCACAGAGTTGTCCGGGAGTGGCCTCGGCCAGTCCCGCGCAACCGACCTGCTCCAGCGCGCCCAGGACCTCTTCAAGTGATCCGGGGGCGGGAGGCCGGATTCGACGGTTCCTGCGTCAGGTCCAGGACCACGGGCTCCAGGACGAGGGCCTCCCCCCTAAAATCCCGCCACAGATCACGATAGGTGCGTCCGGTTGCTGGATGCGAATCCTCCCCGGCCACATCCGCCAGGGGTTTGAGCACAAAGGCATAACGCAGGATCTCGTCACGCGGCAACTCATAGCCATCGACGAGCCCTAACGCGTCGCCGTAGGTCAGCAAATCAATATCCAGGGTCCGGGGCGCGAACTTGTCGGGGCCCCGAACCCGTCCCGCCGCATCCTCGATGGCGCGCAGGCAGGCCCTCAGTGCCGCCACGGACTCCGCTGTTTGGAATCCCACCACCAGATTCAGAAAGGGCTCACCCGCGAAACCCACCGCCCTGCTTTCGTAAACCGGGGAGAGAACCAGATCGCCATAATGCTGACGCAGGGCGCCAATGGCGCTCCGCAAGGATGACACCCGGTCCAGATTGCTCCCCAGACTGAGCCAGACCCTAGGCACCGCCACGCCACTCCCCGCGTTCGATGATGACTCCCACGTCCGCCGCGCCGCTGACGGCGCCGATCTTATTGACGCTGAGCCGCAGCCAGGGAACACCAAACTCCTCGCGCAGCAGCGCCGCGCAGCGCTCCGCCAGGGTCTCCACCAGTTCGAAGCGGCTCTCGGCCACGAATTCCTTGAGACGCTTGGATACCCGCTTATAGTCCAGGGCGTCCTCGATGCGATCCGTGGCCGCCCCCCTGGCCACATCCGCGCCCATCTCCAGATCCAACACCACGGGCTGTTTGATCTGCTTTTCCCAATCGTAGATACCGATGGTAGTCTCGATGCGCAGCCCGCGCAGGAATACGATATCCATGACGCCCCCTCTCTCAGGTAAAGAAACCGATGCCCTCCGCCGCCAGGGTAGGAAAGCCGAGGACGATTACCACCCCACACCGCCACCGGACCGGTACCCATGAAGGACACTGATCTGGCCCTACTTGCCGAGCGCATCAAGAAATGGGGCCGGGAATTGGGATTCCAGCAGGTCGGCATTACCGGCATCGACTTGGCCGAGGACGAGGCCCGGCTATTGGCCTGGCTCGAACAAGGCCGCATGGGCGAGATGGATTACATGGTCCGCCACGGCGTCAAGCGCACCCGGCCCGCGGAGCTGGTGCCTGGAACCCTGCGCGTCCTATCCGTGCGGATGGACTATCTCCCCGAGGCCCAAGGCCGCCTCCACGAGTGCCTGGAGGAACCGGCCACCGCCTTCATCTCCCGCTATGCCCTGGGCAGGGACTATCACAAGCTGATGCGCACCCGACTCCAACGCCTGGCCGAGCGCATCACCGCCGAGATTGGCCCCTTCGGACACCGCGCCTTCGTCGATTCCGCCCCGGTGCTGGAGAAGGCCCTGGCCCAAAACGCCGGCCTGGGCTGGCTCGGCAAACATACCAACCTGGTCAATAGCCGTGCCGGCTCCTGGTTCTTTCTCGGCGAACTCTTCGTTGATTTACCGCTCCCCCTGGACCAACCGGCGACTCATCACTGTGGGCGTTGCCACGCCTGCCTGGATGCCTGCCCGACCGGCGCCATTCTGGCGCCCTACCAACTCGACGCGCGCCGCTGCATCTCCTATCTCACCATCGAACTGAAGGGCCCCATCCCCGAACCCCTGCGGCCCTTGATGGGCAACCGTATTTATGGGTGCGATGACTGCCAGTTGGTCTGCCCCTGGAACCGCTTCGCCCGGCTCACCCTGGAGGGGGAATTCCGCCCCCGCCAGAGCCTGGAAGCCACCACCCTCTTCGCCCTCTTCGCCTGGGACGAGACCGAGTTCCTGCGCCGCACCGAGGGCAGCGCCATCCGCCGCATCGGGCATCCACGCTGGCTGCGAAATCTGGCCGTCGCCTTGGGCAATGCCCCGCCCTCCCCCGCCGCCATCGCGGCCCTGGAGGCACGACGCGACCATGCCAGTGAACTGGTTCGCGAGCACGTCGCCTGGGCCCTGGCCCATCAGAGGCGCAGCAGGTGCTCGCGATAGTGCCGGAGTTCGGCGATGGATTCGCGAATGTCATCCATGGCGCGGTGGGCCGATTGCTTTTTGAAGGCCTCCGCCACCGCCGGCGCCCAGCGTTGGGCCAGGATCTTGAGGCTGCTCACGTCCAGATTGCGGTAATGGAACCAGGCCTCCAGCTTGGGCATGGACCGGGCGAGAAAGCGCCGGTCCTGGCAGATACTGTTGCCGCACAGGGGCGACTTGCCCACCGGCACCCAGGCCGCAAGAAACTCCAGGGTCTCGAGTTCCGCCCTTTCCTCGTCCCGATCACTGGCCCGGACCCGCTGCAACAGGCCAGAGGCCCCATGGTGTTCCCGGTTCCAATCATCCATGGTCGCAAGCACTGCCTCGGGCTGATGGATGGCAATGACCGGCCCCTCCGCCAGGACCTCCAGGTGGGTGTCGGTGACGAGGGTGGCGATCTCGATGATCCGATCCTGGGAGGGCTCCAGGCCGGTCATTTCCAGGTCCAGCCAGACCAGATGGTTGTCGTCGGGTTTCATGCTGTCTTGCATCGCGCTGAGAAAGACCTCAGTGTAACCTCAACCTTCTCGTCCCACCCCTGACCAGATGATGCCGGCATACATTCCCGATGTCAGCACCCCGGCGAAATGGCATAGAATCCCAACGACAACCCTTTCCCAGGAGATCCGCCCATGCACTCACGCCTGATTTTTCCGACCCTCTGCCTCGCCACCGCCCTCCCCATACTGGCCAGCGAGGACAAGGACGTCACCGAGCTCTACCAATTCAACTGCACCTCCTGTCATGGCGCCGAGGTCTATACCCGTACTGATCGCAAGGTGATATCCCTGGCCAGTCTGGAGGCTCAAGTGCGGCGCTGCGAGCAGTCCCTGGGGCTCAAATGGTTCGACGAGGAGATTATCGGCATGACGGGCTACCTGAACACGCACTACTACAAATTCAAACCCTGATGCCGGGCCGCCGGCTCTCGGATCGCCAGAAGGCGCGCATCCTTAACATTCAGGACCAGCGCCGGCAGCGCCTGGACGAGCGCGCCGAACAGGCCTTGGCGACCTGCGATGTCGACCAGCCTCGCCATGGCCTGGTGGTGGTGCGTCATGGGGCCGACCTGGCGGTGGAGGACGAAGCCGGCCAGGTCTGGCACTGCCTGGCGCGTCAGAACATGGGCCATCCCGTCTGCGGTGACCGGGTGGTCTGGCAGGCCAGCGGCCTGGACCGCGGCGTGGTGACCGCCATTCAGGCGCGTGCAACGGTCCTGGCCCGTCCGGATTACAACGGCCACGACAAAGCCCTGGCGGCCAACCTAACGCAACTGGTGGCCATCCTCGCCCCCAGGCCCGAACCCAGCACCTACCTGCTCGATCAATACCTGGCCGCCGCCGAGCGCCTGAGCGTCAAGGCCCTGATCGCCTGTAACAAAACCGACCTGCTGGATGCCCAGGGCCGGGCCACCATGGCCAGCCTGCTGGCCCCTTACCAGCGGATCGGCTACCCCCTGGTCTGGCTAAGCCTACTCGACGACCAGGACATGAGGCCCCTGGTGGCACGGTTCGCGGGGGAGACCAACATCCTGGTGGGCCAGTCGGGGGTGGGCAAGTCGTCCCTGGTCAAGGCCCTGCTGCCGGATCTCGACATCCAGATCGGACGCCTGTCCCTGGCCACCGGACTTGGCCGTCACACTACCTCCACCACCACCTGTTACCACCTGCCGGGTGGGGGCCACCTCATCGACTCCCCCGGGGTACGCAGCTTCCGTCTGACCTTGGACGGTCAGGCCGATCTGGAGCGTGGCTTCCGGGACATAGCGCCCCTCATCGGGCATTGTCGCTTCGCGAACTGCCACCACGACCAGGAGCCCGGCTGCGCCCTCAAGGAGGCCGTGGCGGGGGGGGAACTCAACCCAGAGCGGCTGGCAAACTTTCTCCACATGACCGCCGCCCTGGAGCGATCCAGCGCGCACCGCTAAACCCAGTTCCACGAGACCCACGATCAACAGAGAGGAGCAAACATGGCCTACTGGCTGATGAAATCCGAGCCCCATGTCTTTGGCATCGACCACTTGGTCGCCGCCCCCCGCCAGACCGAACCCTGGGACGGGGTGCGCAACTATCAGGCGCGCAACATGATGCGTGACGAGATGAAGGTGGGCGACCAGGTCTTCTTTTACCACTCCAACTGCGCCGAGCCCGGCATCGTCGGCCTTATGGAGGTGGCGAGGGAGGCCTATCCCGACCACACCGCCTTCGATCCCGAGGCCAAGTATTTCGACCCCAAGAGTGATCCGGATAAGCCGCGCTGGGTCATGGTGGACGTGCGCTATGCGCGCCACCTGGGGCGCAATATCACCCTAGCCGAACTCAAGGCCCATGCCGATGGCACCTTGGCGGGCATGCCTCTGGTGCGACAGGGCAACCGATTGTCCGTCATGCCGGTGACCCCCGAGCAGTGGGATTTTATCCTGTCCCTGGAATAGCCGCCTGGAACGCCCAGCTTGAGAGAAACCTCATACAGCCACGCACTCTATCGTTGTCTCGATTATTTGGTGGAACACCAGCCGGCACTCTGTCGTGGTCAAGTTTTTTCGGACACCGCGATAAGTGCTGTCTCAGCCATTGATTGCTCGTCAGCACGGGGTGACTGATACCTCGGTTTTGAGTGCCACCGGCTCGGGTGGTAGAAGCCAACCATGTCGTCCGCCACCGCCTGTTCAGCGGCGGCCTGCTGGGCATCGTCCTGGTGCCAGACGCGCTCCATGTTCAAGCTCAGCAAGCATCGTTCCATGACACGGTTGTCCCCACCGTTGCCCGTGCGACTCAGACTGGCCTGGA
>JBATOB010000419.1:0-4701 GCA_049290655.1 Chromatiaceae bacterium
GACCCCATTGACAAACTCGTTGGCCCCTAACAGCACAACGATTGGGAGAGCATCGCGACTTCGAGTCGCCCAATTCAGGGAAACCCATGTCTTGCCCACGCCCTCTGTGCCTATAACGACAGCGGGACTCCTGATATCCACCGGTTTGCGCCACCAAGCGGACAATTGCTGCAATGGCCCCGCACGATCAATGAGATGCACCCCAACTCGTCCGCCGGCAGCGTCCTGGTTCAGTGCAGCCTTGGACGCCGCGGCATCTTCCCAGACGCGCATTAGGTACTTGAGGGAAGGTATGCGCAGTTTCTCGAATCCAATGTACCAGTGTTCCAAGTCGCGTTGCAGGTTGTCGACCGTGGGACCCACATATTGCTTGAGCGCGCGCGCAGCGTCCGCGGCGGCTTTTCCAAGATGTTGCTCGACCACATCGGGCCAGGTCGCGCAAAGAGCCGCTAGCCTGTTGATACCCGCACCCCTGGGCGGCGGCGTCCAATCGATGACTACGATGGGGACCCCAAGCTTTGCGCCCGCATCCCGCGCTAGGTTCTGTTCGGTCTCGCTCACTTTCTTGGTGGCAGCAAGGACCCAAGCTTCGATGAGATTGTCCTTGATCACAGCTTCCATTACCTCTCCAGCGAGGCCGCGAGGGTCCAGCCTCGTCGTCTCCCGATAGCGCTTGCACTCCACGCGAACCCGACGCCCGCGCAGTCCAGCAGTTCCGGCGTCACCCCCGAGTTGCGATCCGGGCTTGGAGACGGAGACGCTGACATCTCCAATGAGTCGGCTGAAAAGGTCTGCAGCGAGAGTCTCGAAGATGGCGTCGTCGTGCCTCTCTAGTTCAACCTTGAGCGTGGCTAACTCGGCGCCCGACCCAACCGCGCCCGTGCTAATCATGGTGCTTCCCCCCTTGGTTCCGACTTCTTTTTGCTACCGCCCCAGCTCAGGATGAGCACCGCAAGCAAGCCCTAGCCAATATCCACCGCCGTCTCGTCGAGCGCTTCTCGTGGAGAACTTGCGCCCCTTGCACCAGCAGCTGCTTCCCCAAGCGAGCGACCCTACTCATGATTTCTGCTGGTGAAAGCTCCAAGGCTTGTGCGACGACCTACCGCGACTGCGCGACGATCATGATGGACTTTCCTGATTCAAGGCGTGAATAGGCGGACTACGACAACCGGGTTGCGAGCTTGCCCTGCTTCTCGCCGCGGGCCTCCCCTTGCAAGAAGATAATTGCCGGATAAGCAACAGCAGGCTGGGGCGGTTGCGTGTTGTTCCAATCCCCTAAAAACCGCGAATCAGCCAATTTGCACATGGTGGTAGCGAATCCGAACGTACAGGTCCTCATCTGGCTGGATAGGTGGTGAAAGCCTCTGCCTACCGTTGCCGCCTGCCAACGAGCATCCATGCCGTAGCAACTTGGGGTGCGATAGCAAAAATTTTTCGCTCGCTGAATAGGTCGCTCGCGGAATCAACCCAATGCCGATCGACGTTTTCCACCGCTTTGGTGGGCGCCTCGAATGGCGGCTTATGGCCGCCTCCTTCCGGTTCGACCTCCCGGAACGGGTGTCAGGTAATGGGACAGAAGAGTCACGCAGCCGGCTCGGTTCAGTGGCCGCTCCGGGCCGATAGCGGTCAAAGGTCCCCCTTCTTAAAGATCTCTCCTCGGCACATTGCTCGACGGCTTGGAGCCTACCGTCCGAGAGGCATTGTCTCTGTTAGTGGCATCATCGGCGCCTTGGCGACCCCCTCACTCTGGTCTGCAGGAGCCTTTGAGGGCAACCAGCCTCCTGATGAGTCGGTTATCCTTGTATCGAGACAGGATGGAAAAAAATATCGAGCCGGGCTCAGTCCTTCCGCTTGACGAATTTCTTCAGTCGCTGCCGCTGCTTGACCTGCTGGGGGGTCGGGGGCTTCTGGCGCCCCTCGTAAGGATTCTCCCCGGTGCGCAATTCCAGCCGCAGGGGGGTGCCGTGCAGTTTCAGGATCTGGCGGAAGCGGTTGATGAGGTAGCGGCGGTAGCTATCCGGTAGGGCCTCGGTCTGCTTGCCGTGGATGACGATGATGGGGGGATTGCGACCACCCTGGTGGGCATAGCGCAGCTTGATGCGGCGACCATTGACCAGGGGTGGCTGATGTTCCTGAACGAGATCCATGAGCAGGCGGGTCAGTTCCGGGGTCGGCAGGTGCCGCACGGCATTGGCGAAGACCCGGTCCACCTCGTCCAGGATGAGGCCGACGCCGCTGCCGTGGAGGGCGGAGATGTAGTGGACGGCGGCGAAGTCCAGGAACCCCAGCTTGCGCGCGAAGGACTCGCGAATGGCCTCCCGCGCCTCCTTGCTCAGGCCATCCCACTTGTTGACGGCCACCACCAGGGCGCGGCCGCTCTCGACCACATGGCTGGCCAGGTTGGCATCCTGGTCGCCGACGCCCTGGTGGGCATCGAGCATCAGGATCACCACGTTGCTGGCCTCGATGGCCTGGAGGGTCTTGATGGCGCTGAATTTCTCGATGAAGTCATGCACCTTGGCGCGGCGCCGCATGCCGGCGGTGTCGATCAGGGTGTAGCGGCGGTCGGCGTGGGTGAAGGGGACGAAGATGCTGTCGCGGGTAGTGCCGGGCTGATCGCAGGCCACCATGCGCTCCTCGCCCAGGATGCGGTTGATGAGGGTCGATTTGCCGGCATTGGGGCGCCCAACCACGGCGACCTTGATGCCCGCCTCCTCGTCCCGCTCCGCGCCGGCCTCCTCCAGGGTCTCGGGCAGGCTGGCGAAGACCCGGTGCATCAGGCTGCCGACCCCCCGGCCCTGGACGGCGGCGATGGCGACGGGTTCGCCCAGACCGAGCTGGTGGAAATCCACCATCGCCATCTCGGGTTCCAGCCGATCCGTCTTGTTCACCACCAGGGTGACGGGTTTGCCGGTGCGGCGCAGGCGTGCGGCGATGTCCAGGTCGTGACCACTGCAGCCCTCGCGGGCATCGACCATGAAGAGCAACTGGTCCGCCTCCTGGATGGCCACCGCGACCTGGCGCTCCATCAGGCTCTCGACCCCGTCGGTCGCGCCGCTCAGGCCACCGGTATCCACGATGATGTAGGGACCAGGGCCGATGCGCCCGATGCCGTACTGGCGATCCCGGGTGAGACCCGGAAAGTCCGCCACCAGGGCGTCGCGCGTCCGGGTCAGCCGATTGAAGAGGGTCGATTTGCCGACATTGGGCCGGCCGATGATAGTGAAAACGGGAAGCATGAGGGGCCTTGGAGCTGAGGGAGGGCCGCGCCGGGGCGCGGCCAGGGTCGAAACGGACGGGTCGGGATCAGAACGCCGGGGTTGGCGTCTTGGTCGCGGTTGGCATCGGGGTGGGTGACTTGGTCGTGGCCGGGGACACGGCGCCGAGCGAGAGGGCGGCGAGGGTGCCATCGGAGCCGAGGACGAAGACGCGCCCGCCGGCGACCAGGGGCTGGGCCTGGATGCCGCCCTTCGCCACGCGCTGCCGGCCCAGGATGCGGCCATCGTTCCGGGCCAGCAGGTGGACATAGCCCTCCAGGTCGCCCACCACCAGGCTGTTACCCACCACGGCCGGGGCCGTCAGGTTGCGGTAGCGCAGGGCCTCCTGCTTCCAGAGACCGGCGCCGTCCTCGGGTTTGGCGGCCCAGACCAGGTCGTTCGAGTCGGTCACGTAGAGGGTCCCATCCGCCTCCGTCAGGCCCGCATAGGACGAGAGGGCGCGGCGCCAGAGGACGGCGCCGCTGGTCAGATCCAGGGCCGCCAGGTCACCGTTGTAGGCCGCGACGTAGAGGGTCTCCCCGACCACCAGGGGGGTGGCGTTGAGGTCGGCGATGCGCTCCAGCTCGGAGCGGCCCCGCGGCGGGGTCACGGTGGTGATCCACTCCGGCAGGCCCGAGGCCAACTCGATCTTGGCCAGGCGACCACCGGAGACGCCGACGACGGCATACTTGCCCACGATCAGGGGGGTGCTGCTGCCGCGCAGGGTCAGGGTCGGGGCCTGAAAATCATAGTTCCAGAGCTTCTCGCCCTTGGCGGCATCAAAGCCGAAGACACTGTCGTTGAGGGTGTGCAGCACCACCAGATCGCCAGCGAACCGGGGAACCGAGAGGATTTCGCTGCCCACCTGGGTCCGCCACAGCTCGGTGCCATCCGTGGTCGAGAGGACCAGGAGTTCGCCATTGGTAGAACCGACGACCAGCCGGGTGCCGGCCACCTCCGGGCCACCGCTCAGGGCCAGGCCGGTTTCACGCTGCCAGAGCGGACGGCCATCGGCGGCGTTCACCGCCATGACCAGGCCCTTGGCGTCCGCGACGTAGAGGCGGCCATCCTGGAGGGCCGGGATCAGGCTCAGGCGACGACCCTCCGTACCCTTGCCGGTGCCGACGGACCAGAGGGTGGTTAAGCCAGCCTCCCCCGCCGCCGCGGTCAGTTCCGTGGGTGGGCGCGGGTCCACCTCCCCCGCCAACCAGGGGATATAGCTACAACCGCTCAGGAGCGCGAGAGCGAACAGAGCGGGTGCGAAGCGGAGCATGGGTCTCATGGGCCTATCCCCTGGCGGGTGTGGGGCCGGGCGCCGGTCAAGTGGCGGGCGGCAGGTTTTCGACTTTGAGTTGCAACAGGGCCGCATTGGCGGCGCCCAGGGCGATGGCCTGATCATAGGCGGCGCGGGCCTCGGCGGCACGGCCAGCAGCCAGGGCCAGAT
>JBATOB010000420.1:0-2349 GCA_049290655.1 Chromatiaceae bacterium
CTCCTGGCCCTGGTACTGGCCATCGGTCTGGTGGTGGACGACGCCATCGTCGTCCTGGAAAACATTCACCGCCGCCTGGCCGAGCAGGGCGAGACGCGCCTGGTGGCGGCCTATCGCGGCACCCGCCAGGTCGGCTTCGCCGTCGTTGCCACTACCCTGGTGCTGGTGGCGGTCTTCGTCCCCATCGCCTTCCTGCAAGGGGATATCGGCCGCCTCTTCTCCGAGTTCGCCCTGACCATGGCCGCCGCCGTCGCCTTTTCCATGTTGGTGGCCTTGACCCTGTCACCCATGATGGCCTCCAAGATCCTGCCAGATGCCCATGCCCCGGGCCCCCTGAGCCTGGCGTTGGATGGGTTCTTCCTTCGCGTGCGGCGTGGCTATGGGCGCGCCCTGGGCTGGTTTCTCCGTCGCGCCTGGGTGACGGGCCTGCTCCTGATCCTCACCCTGGGCGGGGCGGTCTGGCTGTTCCAAGAGCTGCCTCGGGAATATGCCCCCCGCGAGGATCGCGGCACCTTCTTCGTCCAGGTCAATGGGCCCGAGGGGGCCTCCTATGCCTACATGAAGGAGTACATGGACGAGATCGAGCGGCGCCTCATGCCCTATATCGACTCGGGCGAGGCGATCCGGCTACTGGTGCGGACCCCCCGCGGCTTCGAGGGCACCCAGACCTTCAATACCGGCAACGCCACCCTGGTGCTGGGTGACTTCGGTCAGCGTCGTTCCGGCTGGGTCATCATGGACGAGATTCGCGCCAAGCTCGCCGACCTGCCCGGCGTCAAGGCCTCGCCCATCATGCGCCAGGGCTTCGGGTCGCGGGTCCAGAAGCCGGTCCAGTTTGTGATCGGTGGCGGGACCTACGAGGAGTTGGCCCAGTGGCGCGATATCCTCCTGGCCCGGATCGAGGCCTCCAACCCGGGCCTGACCAACCTCGATTGGGACTACAAGGAGACCAAGCCGCAACTGCGGGTAGCCATCGACCAGGCCCAGGCGGCGGACCTGGGCGTCACCGCCGGGGTCATAGGTCGCACCCTGGAGACCATGCTGGGTTCCCGCAAGGTCACCAGCTTCATCCGCGATGGCGAGGAATACGACCTGATCCTGGAGGGGGAGCGCGATAGCCAGCGCACCCCGGGGGCACTGGATAACCTCCAGGTCCGCTCCCGGCGCAGCGGCGAGCTGATCCCCCTGGCCAATCTGGTAACGGTGACCGAGTCCGCGGATTCGCGCAGCCTCAATCGCTACAACCGGCTGCGGGCCATCACCCTGGAGGCCAATCTGGCGGAGGGTCTGGCCCTGGGCACCGCTCTGGATTATCTGGAGGGGCTGGTGAAGACCTATCTGCCGGAGCAGGCCCGGGTCGATTACAAGGGCCAGTCCCGGGACTTTCGCGCCAGCACGGCGGGTGTCCTCTTCGTCTTTGTGTTGGGGGTGGTGGTGGTCTATCTGGTGCTGGCCGCCCAGTTCGAGAGCTGGATCCATCCCCTGATCATCATGCTCACCGTCCCCCTGGCTATGGCCGGCGCCCTGCTAGCCTTGTGGCTGAGCGGCCAGAGCCTCAATCTCTACAGTGAGATTGGCCTCATCATGCTGGTGGGGCTGGCGGCCAAGAACGGCATCCTGATCGTCGAGTTCGCCAACCAGTTGCGCGACCAGGGCCGGGAATTCAGCACCGCCCTGTTGGAGGCCGCGGAGATCCGCCTGCGCCCCATTGTCATGACCAGCATCACCACGGCCGCCGGGGCCGTGCCCCTGCTCCTGAGTTCCGGCGCCGGGGCCGAGACCCGCCTGGTCATTGGTACCGTCATCCTCGCCGGTGTCCTGGCGGCGACCCTGTTCACCCTCTTCGTCGTCCCGGTGGCCTACCAGATCCTAGCCCGCCGCACCGGTTCCCCCGACGCTGTCGCCCGGCGCCTGGCCACCGAGGAGGCAGCCACGCTGGAGTGATGCCCGGGCAGGTAAGGGGAGTTCCGGGGCTGAAACACCGGCGACTACGGCAGCCGCCGCTCCATCAAGGGACTTGTCGGAAACATTACAGGGTTACGCGATAGTCCTCCAGGTTTCCACCGCGCTCCAAGAGCTTCTGCACCCACTCCGGTCTCCGGCCTATCCCATTCCAAGCTTTTCCTTGCCTGCTACGGTAAAGACGGGGGATGTTGTCTTTTATAGTCCTCGTATTTATTAGCCAAATATTCCATTGGAACCAAAATCATAATAACCTGTCTCTAAATACAGAGGATTTTTTAGCGATTAAATTGGGAGAGATATTATGAAACCTCATGGGTTATCAGATGCTCGCTTGATTCCTGACGACGTGATGGGTTATCTTCGAAAAATAGCTATTCAAGCGGT
>JBATOB010000421.1:0-3106 GCA_049290655.1 Chromatiaceae bacterium
ATAGTCGCTGAACTACATGCCTTACGTGATCAGCTTGCCGAACGCTTTCAAAATGATTTGACCGCCTATTCAGAGGCCGCCTCAGCCCACTGCCGCACCTTGGGTTTCTGCCCCGTTGCATCGCCCAAGGATCAGGAATCCAGAACACTTGACTTAGTTCCAACGCCCTTGACACATAAACCCTAAAGCCAAATTCCGCGCTGGGCTTCCGCCCAATCGTCACGAAGATCTCTGTCATTCCTTCATCCAATCGGGAGCCCCCTTGGCCATGAATACCGTCACCACTGTTCAGGAACAACGCATCGATGACGCGGCCTAGGAGGCCCTGGCCGTCACCATCTACAACGACGACCTGGCCCTGGTGAAGGACCTGCGTCGTCTGACACTGACCCAGGGCGAAAACCGCCTCGCCTGGCGCAATTGCTCGGGCCGCATCCGCCCCGAGACCGCCCTCCTGTCCGAGACCTCCGGGGCGCTCCAGGTCATTCTACTGGAACAGAATTTCGACTTCGACCTGCTGACTCCCCAGAGCCTGCTTAGAAAATACCTGGGCCGGAAGGTCCAGGTCATTCGCACCAACGACGCCGGGGACCGCACGAGCGAAGAGGCCACCGTGCTCGCCACCAACGAGGGCGTGATCCTGCGCTATGCCGACCGTATCGAGACCGGCCTGGTCGGGCACCTCGCCTTCCCCGATCTGCCCCCGGACCTGCGCGATCAACCCACCCTGGTCCTGCACCTGGAGGCGGTCCAGGCCGGGGCCGGGACCTTCGAGTTGTCTTATCTCACGGGTGGTCTGGGCTGGAGGGCGGACTACGTGGCTGACCTGTCGGCCGAAGGTCAGCTCATGGACCTGAACGGTTGGGTCACCCTCACCAACCAGAGCGGTGTGGCCTATCGCCAGGCGCGGGTGCAACTGGTGGCGGGTGAGGTCCACCAGGTCGAATTGGATACTGTCGATTTTTCGTGTGAAGAACCCATGCCGCCGTGCCCGATGGATGCACCGCCAGAGGAGGAAAGCCTGGACGAATACCACCTCTACACCCTCCAACGGCCCACCGATATCCTGAATAATCAGACCAAACAGGTGGCACTCCTCTCGGCCCCGCGGGTGCCCTTGACCCGGGAATTGGTGGTCCGGGGCAACCCTTACTTCTACCGGGCCAAGTCCTCCGATGGCTGGGAAAAGCTTCCCGTCGAGTCCACCCTGAGCTTCACGAATAGGGACGGGAGCCTGGGCGTTCCCCTGCCCAAGGGTGTTGTTCGCGTCTATGCCAAGGACAGTCGCGGCAACGCCCAGTTCATCGGCGAGGATCGGATCGATCACACCCCCAAACACGAGACCGTCACCCTCAAGCTTGGGGAGAGCTTCGATGTGACTGTCCGCCGCAAACAGACCGAGTTCAACAAGCTGTCGGGCACGGGCCGCTACAACTATGCCTATGAGGCCACCTTCATGATGGAGTTGAAGAACGCCAAGCCCGATCCGGTCACTGTCAGGGTGGTTGAGGCCATTCCGGGCGACTGGAAGATGCTCCTGGAGAGCGAACCGCACACCAAGGAGGCATCGAACCTGGCCTCCTGGCTGGTCCAGATCCCGGCTGAAGGCGCCGTCACCCTGACCTGGCGAGTGCGGGTCCGGCAGTGACTAGGGCGGGCCTGATCCGTCGTGGGATGTTGCGATCCGCAGACCCACCGACTTGCCCCGAGCTTACCCATGTCCGTCCCGTCGTGCCAGGATAGCCTTCCGCCTGGGGTGCGCGCACGCCTCTGGTTGCGGGGTGACTGGCTGGGGCTGCGCAACGAGCGGTGGTACCTGTGGTTGCACCTCGACGATGGTCGGGTGCTCGCCTTTTACCTGCCGGAGGGTGCCGGCGCGGATGACCAGGCCATTGCGGAACTGGTTGCGCCGGTTGCGACGGATTACCGCGGCACTCTGCTGGAGGTGCGCTTGGGCGAGGGCATCGCCATCCCGCTCTATGCCGCGCCCGCCGTTGCGCTCCCCGCCTTACCCTGGGGCGACCCCCGGCATGGCGCCGCGCGGCGCTTTGCCGAGGGGCTCGATCAGGAGGTTCTGAGCCTCTTGGCGGGCCTCAATCGCCACCGTCACTGGGAGTCGCTGCGCAACTACAACCGGCTGGCCGCCCTCGACCCGCTGCTTCGCGAGCGCCGCTTGCAGGCCCTGAGCCGGTTCCCGCTGCTGGTCGCGCCGATCCTGCTCAGTGCTCATCGGGATCTGGCCTTCGCGGGCGGCAAGCGCCATGCCTGGCGTGACCATGATGGGGCTATCCTGGACGCCATCGACCAGGGTCGTAACCTGGCAGGGGCCCTCGCCCGTCACTATGGCATCTCCAAGGGACTGGTCCGCGCGCCGATCTGCGCGACGATGTGGGGTGAGACGGCCCTCGCCCATCGCCGCCTGCTACAGTTCCTGGAGGGTATCCCGGCTCATCGCCGGCCCCGCCATCCGGACGAGTTCGCGCCGGCCATGCCGATCTTCATCACCTTCAACTTGCTCGCGGACGACCACACCGACCTCGGACGCCTGGGCCGTACCGCCTTCCGCGCGGGTCTGGCGGCGGTCTGCGTACCCTTGCAGGAACAGTTTGCCCCCTGGGTCCCGCGTTCGCGGACTGCTTCGACTTCATCCGCGCGGCCGCGGACCGGGCGGCCCAGATCGGCCCCTATCCGCGGGGATTGACCGAACACCGGTTCGAACTAGCCTGGATCGAGGCGCGCGGCTTACGCTCGCTACTCGCGGCCTCGCGGCGCTGGCACGAACCCGCCTGGGAAGTGCCGGTTCCGGATCAGAATCCGGAACCGGACCCGCGGGACCAGGCCCGGCTCGCCGCGATCCTGGGTGAGTACCGGGAGGGCGAGGCCCAGGGGTGGGAGTTGACCACGGCGGCGGCACTGGCCCGCGAGGGCGAGACCCTGCACCACTGCGTCGCCCAATACTGGGCCCAGTGCCGCGACCGCGGGACCCGGATCTTTGCCCTGGAGGTAGGCACGGAGCGGGGCACCGCCGAGTACCGCTTTGCCCTTGCCGAGGCGCGTTTTGCCCTCGCCCAGGTACGAGGACCCTACAACGCCGAGGCCAGTCCAG
>JBATOB010000422.1:0-1535 GCA_049290655.1 Chromatiaceae bacterium
ACATGTTCGCCGAGGCCTTCGACGCGGGCTGCTAAAGCTCGGAGTTTGACCGCCAAGGACATGTCTGAAAGTCTTCCAAGCCCCCGTCGGGATTCCGGCGGGGGTTTTCTTTGGTTCATCCGGCATTTCCGGGGAGTGCCCCCGGGAAGGCGGCGCGGATCTTGAGGAAGAAGTAGTTGTCATCGCGGAAGCCGTAGGCCATACGCTTGATGACCTTGATCTTGTTGTTGATGCCCTCCAGCAGGCTGGTGTGCAGCGGGAAGGCGCAGTGGCCGAGGATGCCGTGCAGGTAGGGCTTGAGCCGCTGGGCGAAGCGGCGGAGCGGATCGATACGGCTGCGGACGGCGTTGGAGTACCACTGCTTCCAGAACCGGTAGGCGTGGCCGCGCGAGCGGAAGTCCCACAGGTGCTTGAGCTCGTCGCGCAGCACGTACACCGTCATCAGCGCCTTGTTGGCCATCAGCAACTCGTCGAGCCGGACACGGTCCTGGGGCCTGGCGATGTTCTCGCGGTTGCGCAGCAGCAGCCAGCGGGCGCTCTTGACCACGTGGCGTGCGGGCTTGTCGTCGCGCAGGCGGTTGGCCTCGTCCACGCGGACCCGGTCGATCACCTCGCGTCCGTACTTGGCCACCACGTGGAACAGATCGAAGACGATCTGGGCCATCGGGCAGTTGGCCCTGACCTCCATCTCGTGGGCGCTGTTCATGTCCATCGCCACGGCCCGGATCGCCGCACAGCGATCGCTCCCGAGCATCTCGAAGAATGGCCGAAGACTCCCTCGGTCGCGGCCCTTGCCCACCCACAGCACCCGCTTGCAGGTCGGGTCGATCACCACCGTGGCGTAGCGGTGGCCCTTGTGGATGGCGAACTCGTCCATGGCCAGGAGCGTCAGGCCGTCCAGGTCGGGTGGCCCGAGGGTCCTCTCCAGATGGGCCTTGTCGATGGCCTTCACCGCGTCCCACTTCAGGCCGTAGAACTCCGCGGCGTGCTTCACCGGAAGCACCTTGCACATCCGGGCCACACTCTCGGCCAGGCGGGTGGTCACCCGCGCGTAGGGCGCCAGCCAGGAGAGCCGCTCCAGCGACGGCCCGCACGCCGGGCACTCCACCCGGCAGCGGTGCACCAGCAGGTGCGTGTCGGCGTCGAACACCGAGAGGTCCCGCACCCAGCGTTCGCTCCGGTCGTGGATGTGCCGGCACTCCTGGCCGCAGCGGTCGCAGACCTTCCGACGCTGTGGGTCGGGGTGCAGCTCGATCCATACCTGCGCTCGCGGCCCCTTGTCCCCCGCCTCGAACCGCTGAACGGTGCCGACTCGGTACCCCTCCCAGCGTCCGAGCCGGCCGATAGACTCGGCCTCGGGCACGGCGGTCTCCTTGTGCTTGATGCGTCCAACACCAAGCTACTTAGGAACCGCCTGCCCTTCTTCCCACCCCCCTTACCCCGCAGATCCCGGAAGAACCTTTTTTATGGATACCCCGCGCGGCCGATTGCTCGCCGATCGCCTACCCCATCACGCTCGCCGCGTCGTCCAACCA
>JBATOB010000423.1:0-7976 GCA_049290655.1 Chromatiaceae bacterium
CGCCGAGCCGGGGGCGATGCGCTTCGAGACCCCGGACGCCGCCGCCCTGGCCCTCATCGAGGCCGCCGCCGCGGAGGGCTCCGATCTGCTCCTCGCCGTTCTGGGTCCGGACCTGGCCGAGATGGTCTCTGGCGACCCGGTGGCGGATGCCGCCAACCGGGGATGGTTCGTCGAGAATGCCCGGCTATCCGCCCAGATCGAGGATGAGAGCAGCGACAGTGCCCTACTGGTCATTGGCCCCGACGACTGGCCCTTCCCCATCCCGCTCGCCAAGGATGACCAGGGCTGGTTCTTCGACACGGCGGCGGGGCTGGAGGAGTTGCTGAATCGGCGCATTGGGCTCAACGAGATTTACACCTTGGCGGCGCTGCGCGCCTTCGTGGAGGCGCAACGCGAGTATGCCGCGGCGGATCCCATGGGGCAGGGGACCCCGGTCTTCGCGGACCGCATCCTCAGTTCCGAGGGTAAGCGTGATGGACTCTATTGGCCCACCCAGCCCGGAGAGCCCGAGAGTCCGCTCGGGCCCTTGGTGGCGGAGGCGGTGGGGGCTGGTTATGGCGCCTCCCCCTCGAGTGAGGGCCCCCGGCCTTTCCATGGCTATCTCTACAAGATCCTGACCGCCCAGGGGGATCAAGCCCCGGGCGGGGCCATGAGCTATCTCAAGGAGGGCCGCCTGACGCAAGGCGTTGCCATGCTGGCCTGGCCGGCCGGCTATGGCCGTTCCGGCATCATGACCTTCCTGGTCAATCATAAGGGGATGGTTTACGAGCAGGACCTGGGTGAGGATACTGCCACCCTCGCCACGGCCATCGATGCCTATAACCCGGGCGAAGGCTGGCGGGCGGCCGTGGATTGAGCCCCTGGCCCCGAGCGCGCCGGCTGGTTCGGCCCATCAAGGCGCGCTCGAGACCCTGTTGGTCGTATTCCCGACCCCCGATCACCCCTTAGGAACTGTCCATGCCGATTCCTCCGCCGAGCTTTTGCCGGTCCCTCCGCCGCCTTTTTATCGTCTCTCTGGTCTGGGTCCTGGCCCTGGGTGCCGCCATGGCCGTCGAGCCGGGGCCCGAGTCCGGGCAGCTCCAGGTCCATCAGGGCGAGCCCGCGCCTCTGACCGTCTGGAACCGGGAGGTGGCGATCTTGCGTGCCGAGATCGACGGCATCTCGCCCGCCGAGCGGGTAGGGCGTATCGAGGACAAGATCGCCCATATCCTGGCGACCAAGCCGGGGGACAAGGCCCAGGCGTTCCCGGGGACCTTTGCCAACCTCACCGGCTACTGGATACAGATCGACGGTGTTCAGGCCTTTGGACTGGTGCCCGAGGATGCGGATGGCATGACGGGCGAAACCCTGGAGGCGCATGTGTGGCGGACGGTGGCTACGCTGCAGGAGGCGCTCGATGCCCGCCGCGAGCAGCGCAGTCTGCCGCTGATCCTGGAGGGGGCGGGGTTGGCGGCGGTGGCCACGCTACTCCTGGGGGTGCTGCTCTGGGGTGTGGCCAGGCTCCACGCCCGCGCTCTACGGCGTCAGAGTCTGCTGGCCCCGGCCCTGGTCAAGGTCGGCGGTCTGCAACTGCGACCCATTCTCAGCGGCTTGGAACGGGCCGCGATCAAGGCGACCAGCTTTGGTCTGGTGGCCATCGCCGTCTATCTCTGGCTGACCTTTATCTTTAGCCGCTTCCCCTTTTCGCGGCCCTGGGGCGAGAAGCTGGCCGGGTTTCTTTGGGATATGCTGGCCAATTTTGCGGCCGGGGCGCTCCAGGCACTGCCAGGGCTGTTCACGGTGCTGGTGATCTTTGTCCTCACCCGGATCATAGTCCGGGCGGTGGACGGCTTTTACCAGACCGTGGAGCGCGGTGCCATGTCCGTGTCCTGGCTGCAAGCGGACACGGCCAAGGCGACCCGACGGCTGACCGTCGTGCTGATTTGGATTTTCGCGGTGACCGTCGCCTATCCCTACATCCCGGGTTCGGATTCGGAGGCCTTCAAGGGGATCAGCGTCTTTGTGGGCCTGATGGTGTCCCTGGGCTCCGCCGGGCTCGTGAATCAGGTCATGAGTGGTCTGGTGGTAGCCTATAGCCGGGCGCTCAAGGCCGGGGAGTTCGTGCAGTTGGGTAACACGCTAGGCACGGTGAGCGAGGTCAATATGCTCTCGACCAAGGTGATTACCCCCAAGCGCGAGACCATCACCGTGCCGAATGCGGTGCTGGTGAGCTCGCCCATCACCAATTATTCACGCCTGGCGGACGAGCGCGGGGCCATCGTCGGGACCAAGGTCACCATCGGCTATGACACCCCTTGGCGCCAGGTCCATGCCATGCTGACCCTCGCCGCCGAGCGCGCCTCCTTGGTGCGCCAGGAGCCGGTGCCCTTTGTCATGCAGCGGGCCTTGGCGGATTTCTACCCCGAGTACGAGCTGATCGTGCATATCGACCGGCCGGAGCAAAGGGGGGTGGCCCTGTCGGAGTTGCACGCCCACATTCAGGACGTTTTCAACGAGTATGGCGTGCAGATTATGTCCCCCAATTTTGTCAACCAGCCCGAACAGAAGGTGTGGGTGGCCAAGGGAGACTGGTATACGGCCCCGGCGGAGCCCGCGGACCGGGTCAGGTTTGATGATGCCTAGACCTGCTCGAAAATGGCGCCTAACCGTGTCTTGCTTGAGGAAGCTGGTTGCACTGGGATATTTTCCCTGACAACCGACCGTGTGATGGTTATATCCGGGATGAGGGCCTCTTGATCGGCTATTCCGGGTCTGCTTCCCCTAGGAAGCCGACCCGGGGAGGTGCCATCCCGGCCTGAGCGCCTTTAATGCAAGGGGAAGAATCAGGGGCGACCAGAGCCCCCGCTGATCAGAAGCCTGGCGGCCTCTTTTCCCAGGGAAAGCCCTTGACCGCCATCTCGTAGCCGGTCTGGTAGAGGGCCCGCATAAAGTCGGGGTCGAATTCCTCGGGGTGCGGGGCGTTGAAATTGGCGGGGACATAGGCCAGATTGAAGTCCACCCCGTCACGCTGGGTGGTCAGATAGATACGATAGAGGTCGCCGAGGCCTTGGGTGTGGATGAGGGAGGAAATGGCCCGTCCGGCGATACTCATGGTCCGGCGCTCGACCTGTGCCCACTCGGGGTCGAGGCGGGCATTGCGGATCACATAGACCCCACGCTCGCGGCTAATCCCGTGCTGTTTGCTTAGCTCCTTCAAGTTCAGCTTGGGCGGATAGACGAAGACCTGGGACATGGTGCCGCCGTCCACGTGCATCTCCTGGTAGGGTTGGCCCTTGGCCTCGACGTCGATGAGCACCGGCGGGAAGGCGCCGGGGATGGCGGCGGAGGCGATCATGATGGAGCGGAAGAGCGGCAGCGCCTTGGGATCGCGACTGGCGGCGATCCGTGTCAGGTTCCAGAGCACCGCTTGGCGTGAATCCAGGTTCACGGTACCGACCAGCAGCAACCGGCCCTTCTCGTATTCCCGGGCAATGGCGTCGAGCAGCGCCTGGTCCACCTCCTTTTCGATGAGTCTCCAGAGGGGGGCGTTGTCGGCCAGGGCATCGTTGGTGAGCACGGCGAGCAGAGACCGCCGCGTAACGATGTCCGCGGGGGACACCTTGGTATAGAGGCGCTTGAGCCTGTCATCGTAGGCGGAGCCGAGGAAGGCAAAGGGGGCGATGAGGGCGCCGGTACTGATACCGGTCACCAGCTTGAATTCCGGCCGGTCGCCGGCGGCCGTCCAGCCATTCAGGAGCCCCGTGCCGAAGGCCCCGTTGTCACCGCCGCCGGATATGGCCAGGAAGGCCGCCGGCGGCAGGGGACCGCGCTTGCCGCTGGCGGCGAGATAGGCCTGCTCACGCCGCAGGGACTCGATAGTCTCGCGCTCGATGGCCTCGTTGTCGATGCCGATCCGGTAACGCACATCTTCCAGTCCCGGGATCACGGCATGGGCGGTCATCGCCGAGGGTACCGCCTCCTGGCGCATGGGCCCCGCGCACCCCTGGGCGAGCAACAGCACCGCGGCCATGAAGATTAAAACGGGATCAAGTCCGAGTCTCATCCGAGTTTGCCTCTGAATCGTGAGGATGTCCGTCTCCGCCCTTATGGGTATCCAATCCGGGGGGATACTACGCCCGCTAGGCTGGGGGCGCTCTGGGTGTCGATTATCCTGGAAAAGGTATCAGGGGAATAAGCGGCTATCTTGACATTTCTTGCCGGTTTTAGGTCATCGCGGCCATGAACCTCGTGCCCATACCGTCCTTTTCGCGTCCGCGGTGCCAGCGCCAGCGGCCCGAGCGCAAACTCGGGGTGCGTCGATCATGCTTTCTTAGTAGCATAAAATCATCACCCTACCCACCAGCCAGGTACCTGGGCATGGCAACGGTCGCGGATATCGGATGAAGAGGTCAGAGGACTTGATGTGGCATCAATCCGACCGCGTTGACAGGCATGCCAGGCGCACACCAGGCCTTCCCCGGCCTCGCCGAGTGTCCAGGATGCCTCCGCTTTGCGCGCGCGCCGCCCTCTTGGCGGGCCTCTGCATGGGACTCCTGTCGGGGGCGCGGGCCCAGGATATCGAGCCGCGCGCCTTTGCCAACGCGCCGATCGGTGTCAATTTCCTGATCGGGGGTTACGCCTTCACGCGGGGCGCGCTCGCCACCGACACGGCGGTGCCGGTATCGGATGCCCGGTTCACCACCTCCAACGCCGTCCTCGGCTACGTGCGCGTGCTCGATCTTGGGGGCCAGTCCGCCAAGTTCGATGTCATGGTGCCCTATAGCTGGCTATCGGGGTCGGCGGAGCTTGAGGGGGAGCCGCTCGAGCGCGTGGTCGATGGCTTCGGCGATCCCAGGTTTCGCTTGTCGGTCAACCTGTATGGGGCGCCGGCGCTGACGCTCAAGGAGTTCGCGAAATATCAACAGGACCTGATCGTGGGGGCCAGCTTGCAGGTCTCGGCCCCGCTGGGCCAGTATGACAACAGCCGGGTGGTGAACCTGGGCACTAATCGCTGGTTCTTCAAGCCCGAGATCGGCGTTTCCAAGGCCCTGGGTCCCTGGACCCTGGAGCTCGCTGGCGCGATAACCCTCTTCACGGACAACCCGGACTTTTTCAAGGATCGCACCCGCTCGCAGGAACCGCTCTACTCGTTGCAGGGACACCTGATCTACGCCTTTCGTTCGGGCATCTGGGCTTCCTTCGACGCCACCTACTTCACGGGTGGCCGTACTACCCTTGGGGACAGGCTTAACGATGACCTCCAGCGCAACTGGCGTTTGGGGACCTCGCTATCCTTACCCCTGGATATTCGCAACTCCATCAAGCTCTATGCCAGCTCGGGGGTATCCGCCCGTACCGGAAACAATTTCGACCTGCTGGGCATCGCTTGGCAATATCGCTGGGGGGGCGGGCTGTAAATCTCGGCCACCGACGCTCTAGCCGACCCGTCGCGGGGTTGCGGCGGACAGGGCCTTGTGCCCGCGTAACATACGGTATCGATTTAATTAACTTGGATGGTGGACGCGATGAGTATCTTGAGTCAAGAGTCCAAGCTGGAGTTCCAATTGGGTGGGCCGGCTTACCGTCTCATGCAGCGCATGGGCCTCATCCGGGGCGAGGGTCCCTCCATTGGGCGGCGGATGATAGGCTTTCTGCTGATCACCTGGATACCGCTCCTCATCCTGGCCCTGATCGAGGGCCTGGCACTGGGGCCGACGCCCCGGGAATCCCTCTTGCTCGATTTCCCTACCTACGCCCGCTTCTTCCTGGCCGTCCCCCTGCTCTTCCTCTCGGAGGTCATCGTCGGGCCCCGACTCCAGACGGCTGGGTTGAATTTCGTGCGGGGCAACTTTGTCCGCCCGGAGGATATGCCCGCCGTCGAGGCGGCCATCCTCCGGGCCTGGGGACGCCGCGAGGCGCTCCTGCCGGAGTTGCTCATGCTGGGTTTCGCCTTGATCGGGGCCTGGCAACTGACCATGGATACCTGGATCGGAGAGGCGAGTGCCGCCACCTGGCGGACCAGCGTGACGGAGGCCGGGACCACCTTCACCTGGGCGGGGCTCTGGTACCACTTCGTGGCGGTACCCCTCCTGCAGTTCTTCCTATTCCGCTGGATCTGGCGTCTGGTCAGTTGGACCCTGTTCCTGCGCGACATGGCGCGGCTCGACCTCGATTTGGTGCCCACCCATCCCGACCGGGCCGCCGGGTTGGGTTTCCTCGGGGGGGCCCATCTGTCCCTGGCGATCTTCCCCTTTCTCTTCAGTTGCGTCCTGAGCGCCCACGTGGCCTTCCAGGTCTATTTCGAGGCGGTACCCGTCATGTCGTTCAAGGTCGTGTTCGCGGTCTATCTGGTGGCCATGCTGCTGCTCATTCTGGGTCCCCTGCTGATCTTCAGCCCCCTGCTGGCCCGCGCCCGGCGGCAAGGGCTACGCCAATACAGTCTCTTGTCCAACGACTATAACCGCGCCTTCCACCAGAAGTGGGTGGCGGGCACGCCGCCGGCGGACGAGCCCCTCCTGGGCAGCGCCGACATCCAGTCCCTGGCCGACCTGGGCAACAGCTTCGGCATGATCCGGGAGATGAAGATCTTTCCCTTCAGCCAGCAGCAGATCCTCCAGATGGCGGTGGTCGCCTGCCTCCCCGGCCTGCCGCTCATCTTCCTGGTGATGCCGGTAGGGGAGATATTGCAATTGCTGGCGGGGGCGCTGCTCTAATGTCCGCGCCCCGATATCCCATATGCCTCCTGGTCGATACCCCCGTCCACTGACCGGCAGGTTGAGGGCCCATGGCGGACAATCGGACGCGGCCAGGTTCGCCATCCTGCTTTGCGTCCGCCTACTCATTTACGGAAGACTTGATCATGTCTCTTTCGGCAACCTCGGCCGGCTGCATGGCAGTGCTCTATGCGCTCTCGCTGCCCGCGTTCGCGGGAGAACTGGAAAGGATTCCGAACGCACCCCCCGCCCCAGCGATAGACGTCGCCGATCTGGCGGGAGAGCGGCACGCCCTGAGCGAGTATCGCGGCAGCGTGGTCTTGGTGAACTTCTGGGCGAGCTGGTGTCCCCCCTGCCTACAGGAGATGCCTTCGCTGCAGCGCCTGGCCGAGTCTATGGCGGGCCACCCTTTCAAGGTGTTGGCCGTCAATGTCGGGGAGACCCCGCGGCGGGCCACGGAGGCCATGCGGCGGCTCGGCTATAAGGATACCTTACTGCTGGACCCGAATCAGAGGGTCTTTGCGGCCTGGGGGGCGAGGGTCTTGCCGAGCAGCTTTCTGGTCGGGTGCGATGGGCGCATCCGGTCCCAGGCCGTGGGGCCGCTTGAGTGGGATGCGCCACAGGTTCAGGACGCGGTCGAGAGCCTGGTGCGTGAGGGGTTGGCCGGCTGTAAGCCCTAGGCGCGCCGACCAGGCGCTTCCACCAGCCGCGGCCGAAAAAAAGGCGGCCCGCGGGCCGCCTTGAGGTTGGTCGATCGGCTGCCATCCCTGGCAGCGCGTTGCGTGGCTTAGACGCTCATTTCTGACGGTGACACATGCCGCAGCCCACGGGGGTGCCCTTCGGGATGACCGCCGTCGTCTGACCGGCCTTACACTCGGGCAGGCTGCCTTGGGTGGTCTTGCAGCGCACGGTACGATCATCGGCGGTGCGCGAGAGCACGGTGCCCGTCAGGTTGGTGCCGTGGCACGACTCGCAGCCCGGCCCGGAGCTACGGTAGTTGCGGTGCTGAATGTTCCAGCGATCGTCGGGCAGGAAACCGGTGCCGGCGGCGGGCTCCAGATCCACGATCGCGTGCATGCCGTGGGGGCCGTTGTTGCCGAGCGGCAACGAGGCATCCGTGGGCTCATGGCACACCTGGCACTCGGCGATATAGCCCGAGTGACCCTGGAGATCCTTGGCCGGGATGTTGTCGTTGGCGTTCGGGTTGGAACTCGGCCACTCCGCGTGGGTGCTGCCGTGGCAGGCCTCGCAGAAGAGCCCGCCGTGGCCGGTGCTGACCCGGTA
>JBATOB010000424.1:0-3725 GCA_049290655.1 Chromatiaceae bacterium
GGATTTCGATGGCGGTGGGGGTGATGGTCTTCTTCGGCATGCGCATGGGATGTTAGCTCCAGGTTGAGGATGTCACCTAAGATTAGATTATTATAATCAATATGTTGCTTAAGTTAATGGCATTGACCTGGAACTCCGACTTGGTGCTTTGCGAGGAACGCTCACTCGCCCTCACTCGCGCGACAAGTCGGCCCGTATCTTTTTCAACGTCCTCAAGTTCAAGTAGCCAAAGAGAATGGTTCAGCATATTCGGCTCACGCTTCGCGCCAGCATCGTACAGAAAGATAGAGCCAAGAGCTGCCCATGCCCAAGTGCGCGGCAGTTTGTAAGGCGCCTCGACCATTTTCAGCTCGTTCGCCTTGCTCTTCCTGATCTCCCCAGCGTTCAAAAGTCGCACCTTCTCGGACTGAATCCGCCGAAGCAGCTCCGACGCCGGTTCGTCATTCAGGTCCTGCTCCACCAACTTCCCCCGCACCGCCAGATCGAGGATGAACCGGCGCAGCCGTGGAATTGCATCGGGTGCCTCGGCGATGCGCTCGAAGTGTTCCAGCAGCCGAACCGGATTCATGAGGCACTTCCGCCGGCAACGAGAGCGCACCACAGGGGTAGCTGTTGCCAGTTGGTCGGACAGCCCATGTCGGAGTGCAGCGCGTGATCGAGGGTCTGGAGATGGTTCACGAGCCGCTGCGGCCAGTGGCCGGCGGGCTCGATGTGCTGGAGTAGGTGCACAAGCAGGACCAAGGTGTTGTAGAGCTTACGCTCCCGGCCCGTGCCGTGTTGCCAGCAGGTGGAGAAGTTGGGCCAGAGGTGGGGCGGCTTTTTCTTTGGAAGCTGAAACGTTACGACGAACTTACGGTTCCACAGGCGGCTGTGGTGTGCCGCCGTGTTGCGAACCACGCTCAGGTGATGGAACAGGGAACAGAATGTCTTCTCGTCCAGATCGTAGGTGTCGGCGACATCCTGTCGGAGGCGGGGCGGATCTGTTGTGTTGAGCAAACTGGAGACATTGCCAAAGGAGGCCACTTCGATCAGAACCCAAACCGGAGGCCAGGGCATGTGCAGGTTCTGGTGATGGTGCTTGATGAACTCCTCCTTGCTGCGCTCCATCTCCTGGTGAAGCTTGGTCAGGGTCTTGGCATGGATCAGCGGGTCCGTGAAGTGCTTGTTGTCCAAGTAGGCCAGAGGCCCGAGCTGGTGGCCGACCTCGTAGGCCCAGCGGGAGCGGACGGAGATCTCGACGCGCTTGCAGCCCTCAATGACAAGTCGCCGCAGCTCCCGGTCGAACTGGTAGAGTTCCCAGACTTGGTGGAAGGTGGTTCCGGGCCTGAACTGGTCCGGTTGGCCTGCTAGGGTGTACGGAAAGCGGTAGGCGGAGAGGCGGTAGTAGTTGTGATGCGCCAGGCAGTGGAGCGCGAAAGGCTCATCCTGGACACTTAATCCGCGATCCTTAAGGATCTGAAGCTGATCCGGATAGCTCATCGCGGGCTTGGTCATGCTGCCGCGCCGTCCGCATTCGCCGGGGTTTTGACAACCGCAAAAAAGTAACCCCCCTGGTGCGCATCGTTGAGAGGCGTGGGGGGTGTTGTTAGTGCAATAGTGGTAGCTGACTTCAGATTAGTCAAGATTTCTTTACCCGCGTTGCAATCGGCAACGAAACTCGGGATCCGGCTACCCTTTGGGCTATCCGCGCTCATCTCAGCAGAGCCTCCGCCAGGATGCCCCGCAACTGTTCGCGCAGGGCGGCGGCCTGTTGCTCGGCCCCGTCCAGCTTGGCCAGCAGGTCTGCCGGGTCGCCGTGATCATCGGCGACGGTATGCGGGTTCTTGAAATCCAGGTTGTAGTTGCGAGCCTTGATGGCGTCGATGCCGACCTTCCAGGCCTGTTCGGTTTGCCGTCGGTCCTGGCGCCCGGCGCCACCCCACCAGTCCACGCAGCCTTGCAGGTGCTCGACCCGGATGGGTCGGGTCATGGAGTAGGCCTTCTGACCGGTGGGGACCTGGTGCTCGTAGAACCAGACCTCCCGCGTCGGCTCGCCCTTCTCGAAGAAGAGCAGATTGGTGCCGATGCTGGCGTAGGGTTTGAAGACGCTGTTGGGCAGGCGGACCAGGGTATGCAGATTGCACTCCGCGAGCAGGTGCTCCTTGAGGCGGGTCTTGACGCCCTCGCCGAAGAGGCTGCCGTCGGGCAGGACCACGGCGGCGCGGCCACCGGGCTTGAGCAGGCGGATGAAGAGGGCGAGGAAGAGGTCAGCCGTCTCCTTGGTGCGAAAGTGGGCCGGGAAGTTGGACTCGATGCCGTCCTCCTCCTTGCCGCCGAAGGGCGGGTTGGTGAGGATGACATCAACCCGGTCGCCCTGGCCATAGCTGATGTAGGGCCGGGCCAGGGTGTTATCGTGGCGCGCGAAGCTAGGGTCCTCGATGCCGTGCAGCAGCAGGTTGGTGACGCAGAGCATGTGCGGCAGTTGCTTCTTCTCCACGGCGCGGAGCCCGGCCTGGAGGGCCTGCTCGTCCTCGGGGCGTTTGACGTAGCGCTCGCGCATCTGGCGGATGGCGCAGGTCAGAAAGCCGCCGGTGCCGCAGGCGGGGTCGAACAGGATCTCGCCGGGCTTGGGGTCGATGCGATCGGCCATGAAGGCGGTGATGGCGCGGGGGGTGTAGTACTCGCCGGCGTTGCCGGCCGATTGCAAATCATTGAGCAGTTGCTCGTAGATGTCGCCGAAGTGGCGGCGCTCGGCCAGGTCATTGAAGTCCACGCCGCTGATCCTGTTGACGACCTGGCGCAGGAGCTGGCCGGACTTCATGTAGTTGTAGGCGTCCTCGAAGACGGCCCGCACCACGCGAGCGCGGTTGGCGCTGGCGCCGCGGACGGGGACCTCCTTGAGGGAGGGAAAGAGGTCGTCGTTGATGAAGGCGAGCAGGCCCTCGCCGGTCAGGCCCTCCGGGTCCGCCGCCCAGGCGCGCCATTGCAGGCGCGCGGGGATGGGGGAGCGGTAGTCGTCGCGCATCACCTCCAGTTCCTGGTCCTGGTCGTCGATGATCTTGAGAAAGAACAGCCAGCAGAGTTGCGACAGGCGCTGGGCGTCGCCATCGACGCCGACATCCTGGCGCATGATGTCCTGGATGGATTTGACGGTGGTTCTGGCGGACATGGACTAGGCGGTTTCCTGGTAGAGGGCGGCTTGCAGCTCATGCACGGCCCGCTCGAAGCCGGCCTTGTTGCCGAAGGGTTTGATGAGCTGAAAAGGCGTGCCCAGGTTGCTGAAGGGCGGGATCTCCAGCAGGCGGACGTTGTCCAGGCCGGCGACCATGCCTTCGTCCTGGTACTTGGTCAGCAGGGCCTCCAGGACGGCGCGGGCCTGGGGGCCGTATTGGGTGAAGACATCGCCCTTCCTGGCCTGGCTGGCGCGCTCGCGGCGGGTGAGGGGCGGCTGGTCGAAGGCGATGTGGCAGATGAGATCGAAGGGGTCGAGGTCCTTGCCAACTTCTTCCAGCAGGGGGTCGAGCAATAACCCTTCCTCGGCTAGTTCGTCGATGATGGCCTCCTTGCGCTCGGCGGAACGCCAGCGGCGGAGAAATGGGTCGAGGCTGGCGTACTGGTTACGGATGGTGCGACGAGAGTAGTCGCGCAGGCTCTCGGTCACCAGCTTGCCGTCCTCGTCGAGATACTCGACGCGCTCGGTGAGGACCGTCACGGGCCGACCCTTGATGTAGTACTTGGGCCTGGGG